>NZ_JIBB01000002.1:0-199881 GCF_000620525.1 Acinetobacter sp. UNC436CL71CviS28 | reverse complement strand
CCATCTTTGCCAATGCCCATGTCACCGGTCTGGATTCCGCGGACCGAACCATCTTCATGGTAGAGGATTTCTGATGCAGCAAAGCCCGGGAAGATCGAGACTTCCAGCTCCTCTGCCTTGGTACCCAGCCAGCGTACGATATTGCCCAGCGAGATGACGTAGTTGCCATCATTATGCATGGTTTTTGGCACCATCCAGTGCGGTGCTTCTTTGGAGGTGGTGTCAGAGAGCAGGAAAAAGGTTCTGTCTTCAGTCACCGGGACATTAAGCGGAGCACCGAGCTCTTTCCAGTCGGGGAAGAGTTCATTCATGGCCCGGGGTTCAAGTACAGCACCTGAAAGAATATGCGCACCAACTTCGGAACCTTTTTCGACGACACAAACGGAAAGATCGGGTAGGTTGTTTTCAATCGCCAGTTGACGGATGCGGATCGCAGCTGAAAGACCTGCAGGTCCTGCACCAACGATCACTACGTCAAACTCCATCGATTCACGTTCGACGTGTTCCATGTAGGACTCCTCATATCGCTAGGGGTGGCCACCGTAATCCTTGGAAAAATTCGGCGCTGCCATGAGTGTTCTTGATTGTGAGACACAAATTGCATAACGTGTCTTAATATAGTTTGGGCTAGTATAGTTTCAAACCTTGATCAAGCCAATTGGCTGAGTCGTATTAATTTCCCGTCAGCAAGGCATAAACCATGGTAAAACAAAATAATTCGCTTGAAGAGCTGAAAGAATCGCCACAAAAAGATGATAAAAACTTACTGAGCATTGCACAATACATAAAAGATGCACAGCAAAGTCACAAAAGGTCAATTCCCCCGGTTGACCAGTGGCAGCCAAAGCGTTGTGGCAAAATGGATTTAAGCGTAAAAGCCAATGGAGAATGGTGGCACGAAGGTCAACTGATTAAGAGACAGTCACTTTTAGACCTGTTTTCAAGTGTGCTCTGGAAAGAGAATGATCAGTTTTATTTAAAAACTCCGGCCGAGCAGATTGAGATTAAAGTAGAGGATGAACCGTTATTTGTTAATCAGGTGAACCAGATCAAGCTCAATGGTAAACAATATATAGAGCTAACCACTACTAATCAGGATGTGGTAATTGTTGATGAAGACCATCCAATTTTTATGCGTGAATATGAGGGTGAGTTACGACCTTATGTACATGTGCGCTTTGGAATCAATGCCCTGATTCAGCGTCAAAGTTTCTATCACTTGGTTCAATATGGTGAACTTGAAGAAAATGCTGAGGGAAAGACTATTTTGCATCTACAAAGTGGTGATTTGCACTTGCAATTAGGCACCTGAGGTTTAAGCTTTATAGCTGAATTTCCTGAACTGCTAATAACCCGCATGACAGCCATACAGCCCCTCTATACTCTTGTTAACCCTATGCCACATGCGTCGCGGGATGCACCCATTGGGATCTTTGACTCGGGAATTGGCGGGCTGTCAGTAGCCCAGGAAATAGCCCGGCATTTGCCCCATGAACAGATATTATATTATGCCGATACTGCTCATGTTCCCTATGGCCCGCGGAGTGATCAAAATATCCGTGAGCTGACTGCACAGGCGATTGAATGGCTTTACCGCCAAGGATGCAAAGCGGCAGTAGTGGCCTGTAATACTGCTTCAGCCTTCAGCTTGGATTACCTGCGTGAGCATTATGGGGAGTCTTTTCCGATTATTGGACTGGTACCTGCCCTAAAACCCGCAGTATTGCAAAGCAAAACAAAAGTTGTAGCTGTTCTGGCTACGCCGGCCACTTTTCGTGGAAACCTGATTAAAGACGTAGTTGAACGTTTTGCCATGCCCACGGGAGTTAAAGTTTTACCCATTACCTGTCTGGAGCTGGTTCCGCTGGTTGAGCAGGGGCTACAGATGAGCCAGCAGTGTCTGAATATGCTTAAGAAAATTTTGCAGCCTGTAGTTGAGCAGGGGGCAGATCATCTGGTGTTGGGTTGTACCCATTATCCTTTTCTAAAGCCGGCTATCCAGGCCATATTCGGACAACAGCTTACTTTAGTTGATTCCGGACAGGCTGTGGCCCGACAAACAGCCCGTATTCTGATAAAAAATGAACTGCTTGGTGAGCAGACTTGTGAGTCTGAAACCCGGATTCAGTGTTATGTCAGTGGTCACAATGCTGAGAATTTGAAACCTATCCTACAGCACTTAATTTCTCCTACATTGAGCTGGAGTGTTCAAAATCTGAAACTTTAAGAAAGATTGTTGAATTTTTGGTAATTTTTTTAAATTTTATTGGGGAAATTAGCACTCTTGCTATAGTTTAATAAAGTAAGCTGAGCGAAGATAACTATTATGAAAAAATGAGGACATGCCATGCTCGATAAGCGTTATCAAGTATTCATATCGACCTCGGGTAGTGATATGCAACCTGAGCGCATCGTCTTGGCACAAACTCTGGTAGGGATGGGTTTTTTTTCTTGGGGCCTCGAGCAACGCACACCTTTGACCACAGCATTTGCCCGCCGGCAGATTGATGATTGTGATTATGTCGTAATTTTACTGGGTAGCCAGTATGGTGAGCAGTCTGTCTCTGGCGTGGGATATATGCACCTTGAATATATCTATGCAGTAAGCAAGCAGAAACCGATTATTGTCTTTATGCACGAGCAGCCAGAAGCACGTGCACAAGAATTGCATGACCAAAAACCAGAATTAAGGGAAAAATTTAAAGATTTTCGCAAACAGCTACAGCAGGATATGGATCAGGTTTTCAGCTACCGAACTCTGCGTGATCTGGAAATGGCGGTGCGTCTGAATATGCCACAGATGCTTGAACGTTATCCTGTTGTAGGCTGGGTGCGTCCGCAAAATACTCAGCGTTTGCAGGATGAAATTGACCAGCTCAAAGAAAAAATTGCCCAGCTAGAAACTGAAATGGGGACACGTGAACATGACCCATTATTGGATTTGCCCAAAGTCGGCCCACGTGAGATTTACACTTTTGAGTACCGGTTGCATGCCTATCAGGATGGTAATTTTAAAGAACTAAAGTTGCAGCGTAAATTATCTTGGGCACAACTGCTGGCAGTTCTGGGCAATACCTTCAAATCTCCTACTCCGGAAGAATATTTTTCTAAATCTTTAAATGAGTATTTAAATGATACCGGTTTGTCGGAAGCACGCCTTGAAATGCCACGTGCTCATGCCGTTGCACGTTCACAGATTAATATCCGTGCCTTGCACAATATTAAATTACAGATGCGTCAAAATGGTTGGATTATGCCTAGCGGCCGTGATGACCGACAGCGCATGTTATGGAAACTTACTCCTAAAGGCCAAAAACTGATTGAAAATCAGCATACAGATTTTGATCGTATTTACCAATATGGATCTAGGTATTAATTAATTTTTAAGATATATAAAAAGCTGTTAAATTAACAAGATCATCGCTTTAGTCTACTTTGGAAAACCTGTTATGACGCCTGCTTCTAAAGCTAAAGTCACAATTATTCTGGCCAATCTGGGTACTCCAGATGCACCTACTGTTCCAGCAGTACGCCGTTTTCTTAAACAGTTTTTGTCTGATCAGCGTGTTATTGAGATTCCCAAACTGCTCTGGCAAGTCATCCTTAACCTTTTTGTACTGCCATTTCGTCCCAAGCGCGTAGCAAAAGCCTATGCCCAGGTATGGAATCAGGATTCTCCTATGCGTGAAGTCCTGTTTAAACAAGTTGAACAGATGCAAAGCCGTCTTGGTAGCGTATATCCACAGTTTGAACTCAAAATCATACCTGCCATGACCTATGGTAACCCGGGTATTAATGAAGTTCTGGCTAAACTTCAGGCAGATCCACAAGATCATATACTTCTTTTTCCACTTTTCCCACAATATTCGGCGACTTCTACCGCACCACTTTATGACGCAGTAGCCCGCTGGATACCCAAACAGCGTAATCTGCCGGGTCTGACTATTATCCGTGATTATTATCAGCATCCCTTATTTATCGAATCACTGGCAAATAGTGTACGTGAGTTTCAATCTGTACATGGACGTGCTGAAAAACTATTAATGTCATTTCATGGAATTCCACAGCCCTATGCCGATAAGGGCGACCCTTATGCAGAACGTTGCCGGATTACTGCACAGCGCTTAGCGAAAAGCCTGAATCTGCAGCCACATGAATGGGCCTGTAGTTTCCAGTCACGTTTTGGTAAACAGGAATGGATTAAGCCCTATACTGATGAGCTACTTGCACAGTGGGGTCAAGAAGGTGTGAAATCAGTTCAGGTCATGAGTCCTGCATTTTCTGCAGATTGTCTGGAGACCTTGGAAGAGCTGGCTATGGAAAATGCTGAAACATTTAAGCATGCAGGTGGTGCAGAATATGCGTATATTCCGGCGCTGAATAATCGTGAAGACCATCTGGATTTGCTCACCAGTCTGGTTAAGGCTAATCTTGATACATTAACCCAAACCCTAGCCAACTAGTGCTATATAGCCAGAGGTATACCATGTTGCAAGTCAAAATTGTTCCAGTTACTGCGTTTGCCCAGAACTGTTCCATTGTCTGGGATGCAGAAACTAAAGAAGCCATATTGATTGATGCGGGTGGCGATGCTGAAAAGCTAAAGGCAGAAGTCGAGGCATTGGGCATAAATGTTAAAGCACTGTGGCTGACACACGGTCATCTTGACCATGCCGGTGCAGTAGGAGAGCTGGCCAATACGTGGGATGTGCCGGTAATTGGACCGCATAAGGAAGACCAGTTCTGGCTCGATATGATTCAAGAAGTTTCCGCACGTTATGGTTTTCCTATACCGCAGCCTGTTAAGGTAGACCAATGGCTGGAAGGGGGCGAAACACTTAAACTGGGTAAAAATGAATTTGAGGTACGCTTCACACCCGGACATACACCAGGTCACGTAATTTTCTACAATGCACAGCATGGCCTGCTCTGGACGGGAGACGTGCTGTTTAAAGGTTCGATTGGACGAACTGATTTTCCAAGGGGTAACCATCAGCAACTTCTGGATTCAATCCAGCGGGAGTGTTTTACTTTACCAGATGATACACAGTTTATCTGTGGCCATGGTCCGATGAGTACAATTAGTTTTGAAAAACAACATAACCCATTTTTAGCGGGTAAAGCAGGTTAATCAAGCCAAGAAAGAAGTAAGCTTCTGCTCACTTCTTTCTAAATGGATTGGCAAGAATCTGTTTAGTCTCTAGGCCAATGAGAACTGCAACTGTAGCAAATAAGACTGCAATTAAAATAAGTGTTGTGTCTAAGGCATATATACCTAAACCAATAAAAAATATAGCCAGCAATACAAAGATAAAAAATAGAATTTTAAGTAATTGATATAAAGACATAACAAGGAGATAAAGTAAAGTTTCTAAAAGAGAAATTATGCATGTTATAACTTGAATTTAAATATATGTTTGGTTTTATTAAGAAAAGTATTGAATTAAAAAAGTAAATGTTTAATTTATAACCAGATGTTTAGAGTCTATTGAAATAACATAACTTTTTGTTTAAAAAGCTTAAAAGCATAGATTTTAGATATACAAAGTAGATACATTGTAAAAGTAAAATTAATTTTATGAAAATTGGTTAAACTTTTATTCCAGCTTTATCGCTACTTTTTAAGTAAAATTTAGGGAAGAAAAAGTATATAAAACGCATATAAGTAACTTTTATAAAATATTTAATATAAGGAAACTTTATTATTATAAACTAGTTAAAGAATATAGTTTGAGCAATAGTATTAGTCAGTATTCATCATAATCAATCTATAAGAGATTTAGCTTTTATCATGCGCATCAGCTTTATTCAAACTATACTCAAACAATATTTAAATTTTTAGGTCAGTATATTATAAATCTAAAAAATATAATCAAGTAGAGTGCTAGAGGTTTTTGGCAGTGAAATAATTCAAAAAGTAGAATATTTATCACTGCCTAAGCAAGTATTTAACTTGATTATTAAGGTGGTAACTATTTTTAAGCAGTATTCATAAAAGTAGTAGACTTATAAATATTGATAAAAATTTATTCATTAATATCTGTTAGTTATTTTATACACTTGCTGGAGCAATATCATCCAAAATGTTAAAACTAAAAGAACAGAAGTATAAGTGTGTACTGTAGGGCAGCTTGGCTTATATTAGCAACTCGACTGGTTGTATGAGTTGATGCTTAGTCATCTTCAAAACTGGAATCCTGTCGGCTAGGCGAATCCTGTGTTGGTACACGATATTCTTCATTGGCCCAAGCACCTAAATCAATCATTTTACATCGTTCTGAACAAAAAGGCCGGAATTCATTATTTTCCCATGTGGCAGGTTTGCCACAGCGTGGGCAAGGGAAGGTACGCTGCTGCATAATCAATATCCTTTTAGTAGAGAGCCTAGGATTATTAGGCAAAGTAATCAGCTCTTGATAGACTTGTGTCAAATTCTCCATAGTTTGATGTGAATATGCCG
This sequence comes from Acinetobacter sp. UNC436CL71CviS28, assembly GCF_000620525.1. Lineage (NCBI taxonomy): Bacteria > Pseudomonadati > Pseudomonadota > Gammaproteobacteria > Moraxellales > Moraxellaceae > Acinetobacter > Acinetobacter sp. UNC436CL71CviS28. The sequence continues at coordinate 193,421 of NZ_JIBB01000002.1, read as the reverse complement.
ATTCGTCAATTTCAAGCCCATCGTATGCATGCGCCACGTGATTTTTCAGCGCTTGATCAGCAGACACTTTGTGTTGAAATCGGGGCAGGTAAAGGAAAACACGCCTTATTATTTAGTGGTCAGTATCCTGAGCAGCGCTTGTTTGCCATTGAACGGACCCGGGAAAAATTTTTGGCCATGCAAAAGCAGCATCAGCTCGAAGGTCAACAAAATCTGACTCCTGTACATGCAGACGCTATTCCATGGATAGTTCATGCTCTGTATCCGGAGCAGGTTGAACAATTCTTTATTTTATATCCGAATCCTGAACCGCATAATCCGGCACAACGCTGGGTAAATATGCCATTTTTTGAATTTTTACTGTCGCGTCTCAAGCCGGAAGGTACGATCACACTGGCCAGCAATATTCCTGAGTATATTGAGGAAGCTGAGCAGCAGTTACAGCAACTTTGGCAGTTGTCCTATGAAAAAGAACAGATTAGACCAGAGTCAGCACGCACACATTTTGAAATCAAGTATCTCGAGCGTGGTGAATCATGCCAGCAATTGATAATTACCAAACATTGTGGTTATTCCACCCGTTTTGATGACTTTTTGCCATTACAGGGAAAAAGTGATGTCGGCTAAACGTATTGCAATTATAGGGGCAGGTCCGGCAGGGTTAATGGCGGCAGAAGTATTGAGCCGGTATGCCTATGAGATTCATGTATTTGAGCAGAAACCCTCAGCTGCGCGAAAATTTTTAATGGCGGGGAAAACCGGATTAAATATTTCTCATGCTGAGCCTCTTACTGAATTTATCCAGCGCTATGATCACCCTGAATGGCTGTATCCCTGGATACAGCGCTGGGATGCACACTGGATTCAGAACTGGATGGCTGAACTCGGTATAGCGTCCTATATTGGTTCTTCTGGCCGGATTTTTCCCGTAGAGATGAAAGCTGCGCCTCTGCTCCGTGCCTGGTTAACACGCTTGGTCCAGCAAGGCATACACTTTCATTACCGTCATCAGTGTTTAGGTCTCAAGGCTAAACAGGTGCAACTTCTGGATTTAAAACAACCTGAGAATACGCCTTTTCAGCTGGAGTTTGACGCGATTATTTTGGCCTGTGGCGCGGTATCGTGGCCCCAGTTAGGTAGCGATGGCAAGTGGCAGGCTTGGCTTGATAGAGAGCAAATTGAGCCTTTTCAACCTAGCAATGCAGGTGTGGTCAGAACGTGGTCCAGTTTTATGCAACCTTTATTTGGCCAGCCTTTAAAGCGAGTAGGAGCATGGGTAAGCCCTAAACACAGAGCTCAGGGAGATATCGTAATTACCCATTATGGTCTGGAAAGTGGCCTTATTTACAAGCACGGACCGGCCTTACGCAAGTTACAGCGGCAACAGCAGCCTGTAACTCTGTATCTGGATTTATTACCCGATGTAGATAACGAACAGTTAATAAAAAAATTACAGTCAGGAAAGCAGTCACTGAGTAATGTCTGGCGTAAGGCGGGCCTGGATACAGCCAAAGCTGGTCTGATTCGTGAACTGGTCGATAAAACCTTATGGAAAGATCCTGTACAGCTCGCTTGGCAGATTAAACATTTGAAAGTAGTTCTGGAGGGTTTCCGACCGATTGAAGAAGCTATCAGTTGTGCTGGTGGTATAAAACAGAATGCCCTGACCGCAAGGCTGCAACTAAAATCAAAGCCACATGTGTTTTGCTGTGGTGAAATGCTAGACTGGGATGCGCCAACCGGGGGCTATTTACTGACAGCATGTTTTGCTACTGGCCGGGCTGCTGGTGAAGGTGTGCATACCTATCTGATAGAACAACAGAGTTCATAGTATGTACTGATAATAGAATTTGTGATGGAGAACTAGAATGAGCCTAAAGGGAAGCTGTTTGTGTCAAGGGATTCGCTATGAAGTTGAAACTGAACTTGATGAAATTATTTATTGTCATTGCCAGAAATGCCGTAAAGCCAATGGTACGGCTTTTGCGACCAATGCACCAGTTCCTATCCAGCAGTTTAAATGGATACAGGGTGAGAACCTTTTAAAAAAATATCAATCTTCATCAACGACCGAACGCTGTTTCTGTGGTGTGTGTGGCTCGCCAATTATCAGTATTAAAAGTGATACTCCTGATTTTTACCGTCTTAGAATTGGTACGTTAGATACGCCGATCCAGACGCGACCAGGGAAACATATTTTTGTTGGCTCTAAAGCAGAGTGGGAGACTATTTGTGATGAGTTACCACAATTTAATGAGCGGCCAGAATAAAAAAGGACCATGAGGTCCTTTTTTCAACATTTACCTGGCTTGTAAAGCTTCGGCTTGAAACTGTACTTCATCCCAGCCATGCTGCATAAACTGCCGGATATTTTGATGATCTGTACCTTCAGGGGTTGCTAAGACTGCTGCATAGTGCTCAGCAAATAAAGCTAAGGTCTGTTCCTGACTTAGACTGTTGAGTTTGGCAAAACTCAAGACTTTGGCACTACCCTGATTTTCTGTCGCCGCATTATGCTGTGCGCCGTTACGAAAAGCAGTCGGGTTATGAATATAACGAGAGTCTATATAAGCGATGACATCTGTAAAATTTGCTTGGCCAGCTTGTAGCTGTTCAAGAAGTTCCTGGGCCATAAATCCTATTCCCTATAAAGAATTAAGCAACCTAGCATAGCGCTTTTATGAGTATTTTTCCTGATTTATGCAGAATTTAACGAGCTATGTATTGCCTCTCAAGGCGAATTTTTAATGAATATTTTTTGAGTTTGTGGATAAAATAGGGCTTATCCACATCAGCTATATATCATTATGAACTGGTTATTGGTTGCCTGCGGTGGGGCAATAGGTGCAAGCCTGCGTTATGGCATGACATTATTACTCAGCCAGACAGGCAGTTTATTTCCTTGGGCAACCTGGTGGATTAATCTGTTAGGCTGTTTTTGTGCAGGCATATTTTTTGCTATTAACCAGAAATACGCAGTTCTACAACAGGAAACACGGCTTTTCCTGATGGTGGGTATACTGGGCGGCTTTACCACATTCTCAAGCTTTGGTCTGGAAACTTTTCAGTTGTTGCGACAGAATGAAATAGCAATGGGGCTTGCCTATAGTCTGTCGAGTTTAATCATGGGTATGCTCTTACTGACAGCAGGATTCTATCTGTTCCAGTTCTTATTGGGTAATCGATAAGTAAAAAAGAAGTCTAAGTGGAGGAGAGCAACGACTTAGACCTCAAATAAGAAGAATTCAATTTAAAAATTATTACTGCTTAATTGCTGCGTTTAAAACGTCCAAAACGTTTATTAAAGCTTGCAACACGGCCTTCGTTGCCGACCTGACGAACTTCACCTGTATAGAACGGATGAGAGGCACTCGAAATATCTAAGGTAACGTATGGATAGGTTTTGCCTTCATATTCTTTGGTCTGCTTCGGCTTCATGGTACTACCAATGACAAAATATACATCAGCGTTGGTATCGTGAAATAATACTTCCTGATATTCAGGGTGGATATCTTTACGCATGGTAAACTCCATAGCTAAATGAAATGTTATAATATAACAATATATAGGGATTTTATAATTATTTTCAAGTCATCACCCTATTTAAATTACATATCCAAACAGGGCAATAGAACAATTTTAAAGTTTATTTTGTTGATCTGAGGCGACCAGTTCTTCAAATAAATCACTTAAATCATCATTTACTTTGAGCTGGATCAAATTCCAGTAATGCCCGGAGATTGTCCGGTTCACCATAAGAGTATCCGGTGAAGGCTTAAACAGGTCCCAGTATTTTAGCGACTTTTTCACCAGTAATACCCCGTCATGATGGGCAGAGTTTTCAGCAAAATCATACTGGGTGGTTAATGGTCTGAGTAACACATCTAGCCATTCTTCATATAGTTCTTTTGGAAATTTTCCTTTTTCTGAAAGTGCATTTAAAGTAATTAACTGGTCTTCAAGCGTATCAATATCATGTTGGCGTGCAGCATTGATCAAAGTTTTAAAGTGTTCAATAATTTCAGTATTTAAAGTCTTTACTCCGCCATAATCATAAACAATGACATGGCCATCTTCACGGAATGCAAAGTTACCCGGATGTGGGTCACAATGGAAACGTTTAAGATAGAAAATTTCTTGTCCTAGCGCGCGGACCAGGCGTCGGCCAAGTTGATTACGGACATCCTGCGGCCAGGTACTGGCAGTTTCTATAGATTCGCCCTGTTCCAAGCTTAAAGTCAGTACTCGACGGGTAGAATAGTGTGGATAAACACGTGGGATAATAATTTTTTCATCTAATGCTTCATGAAAGGTCTTAAACACAGTCAAGTTCTGTGCTTCAATTTCATAATTAAGTTCAGCATTTAGACTGTCTTGAATTTCTGCAAACAGCCGATCCTGAAGTTTTTTATCGATTTTTAAAACACCCATCAGGCGTAAAGCCAGCCGAACCTGTTTTAAATCACTTTCACAGGCTTCATCCACACCTGGATATTGCACTTTGACTACGACCTGCTCGCCATTAGGTAATACTGCCTTATGTACCTGACCAATTGATGCTGCCGCAAAAGGTTCCCGATCAAAAGATGTAAACAGATTATCAATCGGTTGCCCCAGCTCTTTTTCTAGCTGTTTCTGTATGGCCGGAAAAGGCATGGGAGGAGCTTGACGCTGTAACTTTGAAATTGCCTTAGCCACCTCGGGCGGGAAAATATCTTTATATTGAGATGCAATTTGCCCGACTTTCATGACAGCGCCTTTCATCTCTCCCAAGGTATTGGCAATCTGAACTCCAATATCTTGAAACAGCTGGCTTCTGGCGGCCTGTTTTTGTTCTTCATCTGCCCGGATATTACGAATAGAATTAGATACACTTCGGGTCGCAATACTGGCGGTCATGCCGGCAAGTTTCATAAAACGCCGGCCGGGCGAGCTTGCATTCTTAGCCATCGGTACTAGACCTCAATCATTAAAATAAAGTGAATGAATTATTTGATCATAGGGGACAATAGAAAAGTTGCCTAGTTGAAATTGTTCAGTTCCTGTAAGAACACATAACAGAAAAGAGCTGATCTTATTATTGTTTATAGATTCACTTTTTAGGTCTTAATTAAACACCTTTATAAAAACAGGCTATCTTTATTTTTAAAGTTAAAAAACCAGCCGGTGTGGCTGGTTAAGAGCATGATGGAAATACGGTTAAACAGTAGAGGCACTTAATTTTAGCCGTTTATTATTCATATAAAGACGTAGCAGCAGAAGAACGCATGCAACGCTCAAACCTACTATTAGTCCGGTCCAGACTCCAGCAGCTCCCATACTGGTAAAACGAGCAAGATAAATACCCACAGGGAAGGCAATTACCCAATAAGCCAGAAGAGTAATCCACATTGGGCCTTTAGTGTCTTGCATTCCACGCAGGCAACCTGCAGCACTGACCTGCCATGCATCCATCAGCTGATAGGCAATCGCAAACAGGATCAGATATAGGGCCATATGGGTAACAGCAAGATCCCGGGTATAAACAGCGACAATCTCTGAGCGGAAAATCCACATAACCAGCATGGTCAATACTGCAAATACAGTCGCGGTAATTAAACCGAGGTGTTGTACCTTGCGCATGGCATGCCAGTTCTTTTCACCATAATACATGCCTACCCGGATAGTCAGTGCAATGGCCAGGGACATGGGAATCATAAATAGCTGCGAGGTCACGGAAATAGCAATCTGATGTGCGGCCACAACAGTTTCTCCCAGTGGGCTTAATATGATTGCTCCAGTACTGAAAATACTTACTTCAAAAAAAATAGCCAGACCAATCGGGAAACCCAGTTTCAAGATACGCTTGGCCCAAACCGGATTAAATTTTTCCCACTGGCTAAACACCTGGGTCTTGCAGTAAGCACGCCCCTTATAGATGTAGCCCGCTAGTGCAATCAACATCAACCATTGCAAGATAGAAGTGGCAAAGCCGCAACCGGCGCTACCTAAAGCAGGAATAGGACCCAAGCCGTACATAAAAATCATGTTTAAAGGCACCAAGACCAATAGAGCCAGCAGGCTGATTGCTGTGACTGGACGCGGATAACCTAATGCCTCCGAGTAACCTCTTAGGGCTGCATACATGGTGACTGCTGGCATGCCTAAGCCAATGGCATGGAGAAACAGGCCAGCTTTGGGTTGCAGATTTTCAGGAACTCCAAATAGAGGCAGTAAAAAAGGCATCAACTGTAACACCAGCATTGCCAGTATGCCCAGCATGAAAGCCATCCATAATGACTGGCGGGCAATGGTGGGAATATTATTAAAATCGCGTGCGCCGTTGGCCTCAGCCACCAAGGGAGTAGTCGCAATCATAATACCACTAAACAGCAACATGATTGGAATCCATAAACCGACTCCTACTGCAATTGCTGCCAGGTCAGTAGGAGATAAATGACCTGCCATAATTGTATCGATCAGGCCAAGACCGGCCTGAGCAAACTGAGTAACCAGAATAGGCAACATCAACTGAAAGAGTTTCTTGATTTCAAAGCGTGTAGTGGTAGCAATAGACACTAATTTTACTCATATGGGGTAAGCGGCAGACTAGCGTTGCAGTGTCAGTAATACACCTATGAAAATAACAATTGCACCCAGTAAACGCTGCCAGTTAATCGGATTTTTCTCTACGCCTAACCAGCCAAAATGGTCAAGTAACATTGACATGAGCAGTTGCCCGAAAATAACCAGTCCGGAGAGAATGAGAAAACCCATTTTGGGGGCAGTATAAATGCTCATGCTAATAGCATAAACCCCAATCAGTCCGCCTAACCATAAATGCCAAGGAATCTGGGCAAGTTCATTTAACTGAGGTTTGGGTGCAGACTGCAACATCACCATTACCGCCAGTACAATTGTTCCAATTAAAAAAGAAAAAAAAGCCGGCTGGAATGGTGAATGCAAATACATACGCATCTGAGTATTTAATGCAGTTTGTATGGTCAGCATTACTCCGATGGCCAAAGTCAGGGGAAATAATAATAAAAGTTGACTCGATATTTTCATCATATTGAATTCATTATTTATTCTCGATATTACAAAAGAGTGTAGGAGATTTTCATGTGAATTGCGTTAAGTACAATGATGCAGTCATGTTAAAATTGTAAGACGCTCCATCCTTCTCCGAGAAAAATTTTTGAGTAGCCTAGATCCTTCATGTATTCCACTTTCACTTTATATCCATATGCCTTGGTGTGTGCGAAAGTGTCCTTATTGTGACTTTAACTCACATGCTGTACCCGATGGAAAATTATCTCTGGAACTGGAACAGGAATATTTGCAAGCATTGGTGGAAGACTTTAAAACACAGCTCCACTTTGCACAGGGCCGCAAACTCCATAGCATATTTATTGGCGGTGGAACCCCGTCACTGATATCAGCTTCAGGTTACCAGTGGCTGTTTCAGCAGCTAAATGGTTTACTGCCTTTTGAAGAGCAATGTGAAATTACGCTGGAAGCTAATCCGGGAACAGTAGAACATGATCCTTTTGCCGGCTATCTTGCGGCTGGTATTAATCGCTTATCCATTGGAGTGCAGACGTTTAATGAGCAGCATCTGAAACAACTGGGACGGATTCATAGTGTTGAGAATGCTATAAATGCTATACATCAGGCACAAGAAGCCGGTTTTAAACGCATCAATATTGACTTGATGCATGGCCTGCCACAACAAACGCTAGAGCAGGCTCTAACAGATCTACGTCTGGCTGTTGAAAACGGAGCCACCCATATCAGCTGGTATCAGTTGACGATTGAGCCGAATACAGTATTTTTCCGGACTCAACCAGTATTGCCGGTAGAGAGTGTACTAGAGCACATTCAGGAACAGGGTGAAGCATATCTTAAGGCACATGGATTCATACAGTATGAAATTTCGGCATGGCGTAAAGAACAGCCTTCTGCACACAATATGAATTACTGGCAATTTGGAGATTACTTGGCAATCGGAGCAGGGGCACATGCTAAAGTCAGTCTGAGAGACGGAGTTTACCGGTTTCAGAAGACCCGCTTACCTAAAGATTATCTGGCCAAAATACCTGCTGAACACTTACAATTTAAAAAGATTGAGCGTGAAGACATGCCCTTTGAATTTATGATGAATGCCTTGCGTTTAAATGAAGGCGTGCCGGCCCAGTTCTATAAAGAAAGAACCGGCTATGAACTGGATAAAATACAGGCCAAGCTGGATTCATTACGGCAACGTCATTTGTTTTCAGAAAATACTGAACAACTCGCCTGTACAGCACATGGCCATCTTTTTTTAAACTCGGTGCTTGAAGAATTTTTATAAACAGATCAGGATACAGCGTATTCTTGTTCTAAAGACATGCAGGTTACAGGTAAATACATAATGTTAATTGCGCTCGGAACACTAATTTTTATCCATTTTTGTGCCCTGATCACGCCCGGACCAGATTTTTTTCTGGTTTCCCAAACTGCAATCAGTAAATCTCGGATGGAGACATTTGCTGTGGTGGTAGGTATCAGTGTAAGTGTCATGATCTGGTCATTATTGGCCTTGCTGGGTCTGAATATTTTATTTGAAAAAATGGCTTGGCTAAAACATGCCTTATTGGTCGCAGGTGGAATTTATCTATGCTGGTTAGGCTTTCAGATGCTGCGTTCAGCCTTTCGTAAAGAAGAAAATACCCAGCCTGTACAGATTTCCCTGCCTCAGAGCCCTTTGAGTTTTTTCCTCCGGGGATTATTGACCAATCTGTCTAATCCAAAAGCCATTATATATTTTGGTAGCGTATTTTCACTTTTTCTGGCCAATCCAGCTCTGGATCATGCACATGGGTGGTTACTCCTGCTGGTAACGGTCGAGACAGCAATCTGGTTTCTATTTGTAGCTTTTGTTTTCTCCCTGCCTTCCTTCAAGCGGGCATACCAGCGTGCTGCCAAATGGATTGACGGTATTTCGGGTGGTATTTTTACCTTATTTGGTAGTTATCTTATTTTAAATAAATAATTTTATTTATCAGTAACTACCATGCTGTCTTAAAATAAATTTTCATACCTGAAAAGTCCAGCTTATTGCCGGACTTTTTATTTTTATAAAAAATAAGAAGAGAAGTAGGGGGAAAAATAGAGGTTGTGAATGGTTGAGTAAAAATGCGTAAGCTTTTAAATCTTACAGGTAATTTTGGCCAATTTTTTTTACTTTCTACAATATTGCTTAACTGAAAGCTCTTTATTTAAGCCTGTTTTTTTACATAAATGCCTTCTAAGCTGAATGTGTACTTAACGAGCGAACAGGAAATCTCACCATAGCGGCAGATTTCCAGAATCACAATATTATTATAAGGAGAATGATGATGGCGACTTCAGATTATGACCGCGATCGTATTAAGCATGCATCGGATGATGTAAAAAAAGATTTAAATGCTGATCCAATTACAGGTGAACCAGGTTCTCATCCAGTAGGAACAGGCTTAGGTGCAACAGGTGGTGCAGCCGCAGGCGCTGCAATTGGTAGTGCAGCTGGACCAGTGGGTACTGTAGTCGGCGGTGCAGTGGGTGCCGTCGTGGGCGGATTAGCTGGCCATGCAGCTGGTGAAGCAATGGACCCAACGGTTGAAGATGCTTACTGGCGTGAAAACAGTATAAATCAGCCTTACTACTCTGCCACACGAAATACTCATCCGGATCTGGATTATGACCGCGATTATCGTGGTGCATACCGAGTGGGCTATGAAAATCGTTCAGCTTATGGCCCAGATGCGCGTTTTGAAGATGCTGAGCCAGATTTGCGCACTAAATGGGAACAGACTAAAGCTGAATCACGCCTGTCTTGGGAAGAAGCAAAACATGCTTCACGTGATGCCTGGAACCGTATTCGCCATTAATCATATCATTCGGGAATTCAATATTTTTAATATATAATTCCTTGAAGAATAAAAAATCCCGGTCAGTAATGACCGGGATTTTTTTGGAATCTTGGTGGGTCGTCCGCGACTCGAACGCGGGACCAACGGATTAAAAGTCCGCTGCTCTACCAACTGAGCTAACGACCCATATATAAATCTTAAAGCTGATTTAGAAGCTGCTCTTTTTGAAAAGATATTCTAAAAAGATGGTGGGTCGTCCGCGACTCGAACGCGGGACCAACGGATTAAAAGTCCGCTGCTCTACCAACTGAGCTAACGACCCATCTGGGGTCTTAAGAAAATGGTGGGTCGTCCGCGACTCGAACGCGGGACCAACGGATTAAAAGTCCGCTGCTCTACCAACTGAGCTAACGACCCGTATTTTCTTGATGGAGCGTATTGTAGCAATTTATTTTTCCAGCACAAGCAAAAATTAAATTTTATTGCTTTAGTTGGTTAGAAATAAGTCGCCTGCTGTATTTTTATACGAATACGCTCTTTTTAGTCTATTTAGAAACGATACTGGTAGTCTTGAATACTTTGGTAAATCTCCATACTAATATCTTTATAGCCAGAGTTGCCTGGAAGTAAAACCAATAAACGATCGGTGGTCTTATCGGGATGAAACGCTTCTTCCTTCAACTTGTTTTTCTGGTATTTAAAAGTACCGGTAGTTTCTACTTTTTCCTGTACACGTAAAAATACCGGAACTGCGTAAGCAGGAAGATGTTTTTTAAACTCAACCACCATTGCAGTAAGGTCATGCTCATCAAGTGCTTCGCCAGCTGCCAAAGTAATAGCTGCCATTCCTGCACGACCATTAGTATGGGGAATTTCTACCCCATAGACGACTGCTTCAGCAATTTTAGGATATTCTGAAACGATATTCTCGACTTCAGTGGTGGAAACATTTTCACCTTTCCAGCGGAATGTATCTCCTAGTCGGTCTACAAACTGGGCATGGCGAAAGCCGATATGACGTACCAGGTCTCCAGTATTAAAATATTGGTCGCCCTGTTTAAAGACATTTTTTAAGATGACTGACTTGTTTTTTTCAGGGTCTGTATAGCCATCGAAAGGGGAGCGACGGGTAATTTTTCCAAGAAGTAAACCTACTTCTCCTTTTTTTACTTTCTTGCACCAGCCATGCTGATCACGTACCGGTTCATTCGTTTCTTTATCAAATTCAACGATTGCATAAGGAGTTGGAGAAAATCCAACTGTATTGTCGAAATTGAAAATATTACTAAAGCCGACATTTCCTTCGCTTGAAGCATAGAGTTCCAGAATTTCCTCTACGCCAAAACGTTGCTTAAATTTATCCCAAATATTTGGACGCATGCCGTTACCAATCATTTTTTTAACCCGGTGGCCTGTTTCCAGTTCAGTGGGTTCTGCATCCATCAGGTAACGGCATAATTCGCCTACATAACCAATGGCAGAGGCATTATATTTATGCACATCTTTCCAGAAGCTTGAAGTTGAATATTTGCGCCGTAGGGCCAGAGAGGCTGAGCCCGCAATCACACCACACCAGCAGACAACAATGCCAGTCGCATGATAAAGCGGTAAGGTTACATACATGACATCATTCGGTTTGAGATCAAGTACATGACCATAAGTGCCATAAGCCAGAGTCCAGCGGCTGTTGGTGAAAATCACAGCTTTTGGCAGGCCGGTTGTACCAGAGGTATAAATATAGAATAGACCATCTTTACCCTGTACTGATTGGGTAGTGGCTACATTAAATTTCGGAAAATTCTCAATTTTTTCTGCTAGATTTTGGTAATACTTTGGTGCTTTACCAACATCTGCACGTGTTGCCTGATCGGCAAACCAGTAAAACCGGTCTTCTGGCAAGAGAATATCTTGACGAATGTCATCAATTGCACTGCGAACTTCCTCACCAACAATCAATGCAATCGGTTTAACCAGATTAATGCTATGCGTTAGCACTTTACTTGTTTGTGAAGTATTGACCAGAGCAATGGTCACTCCGATTTTGGCCAGTCCCAGTACAGTTGCGACCAGTTCAGAGCGGTTCTCCACCATGACAGCAATCACGTCACCTTTGCGCGCACCTATCGAGAGATAATAGTGTGCGATCTGGTTGGCCCATTCATTTAAGGCCAGATAAGTATATTTTTGATCTTCAAACAAGAGAGCATAACCACGCGGGTTACGTTTTACCGCTTTTTCAAAAGCTAGCCCTAGTCCCGCCGGGGTGTCAGGTGTACGGATATAAGCCTGTTTCAGACCAGCTAGAAGATGAGGTACTTTCGCTATAAACTGGGGTAATTTCGCAGCAACATCGGTAATACTGATGAGGTCGCTCTGTTGGGTTTGACTCATAACAATCCTATATTATTTTTTGATTAGTCCCGGTAAGGTCTGGGTCGACTAGGGTTCAGCTGAACTTAAACACAGCTTTAAGCTTCCCATGCAGCTATACAAGTGTTTTTTAATCTGTTCAGTCTAGTGCATTCAACCTAATTCAACAAAATTATCAAAAAAAACCTAGCCACCGAAATGACTAGGTTTTTTTTATTACGAGTAATTGTGCAAATTTACTCGGCTGTAGGTGTGGCCTTTTTCGGTGGACGGCCACGTGGGCGACGCGGACGGGCCGGTTTATCCTTATCGGCAGTAGTCGTCTTATTGTCTTCGGCAGTTTCTTCTACTGAAGCTTGTGCCGGTTGCTGATCAGCCGGCTGAGACTTTTCTACCTTGCTCGGTTTAGGTGCTTTCTTTTCTGCTGGCGCAGCTGGTTCGGCCGCTTGCTGAGCCTGTGCTTCTTCAACAATTGCACTTGGCGAGGCAGCAGTAGTTGCTTCAGACATAGCTGCAGCAGTCTGAATTGCCGGATCCTGCGCCTGAGTCTCAGCTACCACTTTGGCATGGTGAGATGCTGCATCTGCTGCGTCCTGCTCAGTACCGACTGAAGTTGTATCTGCTTGAGCATTTATTTCTAAATTTACATGCTCAGCAGGATTTTCCGCTACAGGATTTTCAGACTGTACAGCCGCAGGCTGCTCTTCTGCCTGAGATGCTGAAGCTTTACTCTGCTCTAATGCCTGCTCTGCAGCAAGTTTAGCCAGACGACGACGTTCACGCGGATCGTTTGCTACACGCGGTGTCGCATTCTGGGAAGGCGTCAGTGGTAAAACTGGCGCTGGTTCCTGTTCCTGAGCCGGTTTAGCCATAGGCGCGGCAGCATCACGGGTAACAGGCGTTTTTTCTACAGGTTCAGTGCGCTCTGTTGTAGTGGTTACTGAAAGGGTACTGATGTACTGTTCAGTAAATTTCAGCAAAGCACGATTGAATGTTGGCACCAGTCCGAACTGTTCAATCAGTACCGTACAGTCTTCACCATAAACATGACGGATCAGACTACCTACAGTGTACTGCGCCAAGAGTGGCACTTGGGAAGGGCTAAGCTTTGGTAGCACTTCCTGCTGTGGTTTCTGCTGTGAGCCACCTTGCTTGCGACGCATACGCGGATCATTACTGGCACGGCGTGGTTGCTCTTCAACTTTGGCTTTCGCTTTTGCTTCAGCCGGGGCTGGTTGAGCATTTACAGCTTCTTTCTTGGCTGGAGCAGCTGGCTCAGGTTTTACTTCAACCGGTGCCTCTTCTGCATTTACAGTTGACGCTGTATCTGCAGAATTTAGCGTTACGATTTCACTTTGACCCTGATCAATATTGATTACCAGTGCAGTAGCAAGAGCTTCATTGTTTGGGGTTTCAATGACATCAACTTTTACCTGGTTGCTATCTGTCACTGCAGCAGGCGCGGCAGCTACCACAGGCTGCTCATTCAGCACGCTTGGATCACGATAGCGGTTCGGGCGCGGTGGGCGTTGCTGATTGCGGTCGCGGCGTGGTACAGGGTATGACTGCTCAGACTGCTGGCTTTCTACCTGATGTTCCTGCTGAGGTTGACGTTTCTGCTGTTGACGTTTCTGATCACGCTGTTCCTGACGTGATAACTGAACTACTTCCTCATGAACCTGAGTTGAAGTTTCAGATTGCTGCTCACGTGGTTCACGGTTTCTGTCACGATTATCGCGATCGCGACCATTACGTTTTTTGTTATGACGCTGCTGGCCTGAAGCTTTTTCTTCTCTTTCGAGTGGTTGTGCATCAGTTTTTGCAGCGCTATTACCTGCCGGTTGTGACAGATAAACATTATTGGCAGCAACTGGCGCAACTACCGTTTCTGGTTGTACTGCTACAGCAGTATTATTGATCTGGCCAAACTGGCCCCGGCTAACTGCACCTGTATTCACCATCTGTTCAATTGCAGCAGCGGCATTGTTGGCTGTACGCGAATGATCTACCGTGTGTGCCTGTTTTTGTACAAACAGGTTTTCCAGCCACGCACATGGACTGCTAGTTGCAGTTTTTGCGGCAGGCACTTGAGCAGGTTGTTGCGGGGCAGCAGCCTGAGGCTGTGCTTTACGGTTTTGTGGTTTACCTGGCTTGTCAGCTGGGGCAGCCGTGCTCTGTCCAACCTGTTCAGCTTCTTCTAGATGCCAGTCGGCAGATTCATAACCCAGGTTTTTTTCACTCGAACGCGTAGCTTCAGTACGTTCATAGCTGGTCGGTGCAAAACCTTCAGGGTTATATGAAATTTCGTAATGTGGAGTTTCCAGGTGTGGATGTGGAAGTACAGTGACACGTGTATTTGAAGTTTGTTCCAGATAAACCAGGCTATGACGTTTTTCATTGAGCATGAAGGCCGCGATTTCTACTGGCACTTCAACCTGAACTTCACCTTGACGTTCATGTAGCGCAATTTCTTCAACTTTACGCATGATAGACAGCGACAGTGAACGCAAGTCACGTACCATACCTGTACCATGACAGCGCGGGCAGACATAGCCAGTCGCTTCTTCTAGAGAAGGGCGCAGACGCTGACGGCTCATTTCCATAAGACCAAAACGTGAGAGCTGGCCAAACTGGATGCGGGCGCGGTCACTCTGGGTAGCTTCACGTAACTTGGCTTCAACCATGCGCTGGTTACGGTCACGAGTCATGTCAATAAAATCGATCACGATCAGACCACCAATATCGCGAAGGCGTAATTGACGGGCAATTTCTTCAGCCGCTTCAAGGTTAGTCGAAAGTGCTGTTTCTTCTACATCATGACCACGCGTTGATTTTGCCGAGTTGATGTCAATTGAAACCAGCGCTTCAGTCTGGTCAATTACAATTGATCCACCTGAAGGCAATTTTACTTCACGTTCATAAGCGGTCTGGATCTGGCTCTCAATACCGAAATGTGCAAACAGAGGCTCATTTAAAGTATAAGTTTTTAACTTGTCCAGCTGACGTGGCATAACTGCTTTGACAAAGTTATAAGCTTCATTGTAAGCCTGTTCTGAATCAATCAGGATCTCGGACACATCATCACGCAGATAATCACGGATTGCGCGTGTTACTACACCAGCTTCCTGATGTACCAGCATTGGGGAAGGGCCTGAATTAGCCGTACTCTGAATCTGGGTCCACAGGTCAAGCAAATGCTGTAAATCGGTTTGCAGCTCTTCCTGGCTGCGACCAATACCTGCCGTACGGACAATCACGCTCATGCCGCGGGGTACATCTAAAGAGGCCAGCATTTCCTTGAGTTCTTCACGCACTGCACCTGAAATTTGACGGCTGATACCACCACCTTTCGGATTATTCGGCATCAGAACCAGATAACGGCCAGCAAGAGAGATAAAGGTAGACAGTGCTGCGCCTTTATTGCCGCGTTCTTCCTTTTCCACCTGGACCAGAAGCTCGGTCCCTTCAGTAATTAGTTCACGGATGTTTGAAGTCTGGCGCGAGTCAGCTTTGAAATAGGAATTTGCAATTTCACGCATCGACAAGAAACCTTGACGATTTGCTCCATATTCAACAAAGACAGCTTCAAGAGAAGGTTCTACACGGGTCACATGACCTTTATAGATATTAGATTTCTTTTGTTCACGGGTACGATTTTCGAGATCAAAATCGTATAGACGGTGACCAGTGACAAGTGCAACGCGTACTTCTTCAGCATGTGTTGCATTGATCAACATACGTTTCATGGGTGTAACACCTAATAGTGATCCACACCAACTTGTCGCAATACCGTTTCTGCGAACATCGAACATGACGGGATCAATGCTCAGATCTCAAAAAACAGATTGTGGTCTGAGCTTTTTTTACCGGCCTGCATAGGGCTGCGGTCTGATTCGCGTATTGATGTTGGCAATACTGCTTTAATCTTTTAAACGATCAAAGTTTCCTGTGCGTTTCACTGGCGGACAGGCGGTGCATTGGATGATAACTTTCACTGTCACAAAGCTTGAAGATCCCTTCTTTTTAAGAATCTTGATACGGAATAATCATCGTATCGGTGCGTTATGTGCAGATCCAATGCATCACGCTTTAGCCTGAAGACGACATCAGGAGGCGACTTGTCTGATGTGTATCAGTTTACGTTTAAAAGCCAACTTGTGCTGGCGACATATTTTTTTTAGACAAACTGATTTATGTGCACAGGCACAATTTAACGCAACAGTTTGTCAATTTACCGATATAATAAGCCTTCGGCGTCGGCATATTCTTTTAGGACCTTTCCGAGCTTGGGGTGAAATGCAAATTCTGGTTATTATTCAAAAATATTGAAGATAACCTCATTTCGATCACTTACGGCGGTATCCGTGCGCTGACTATATCAAACCTTGCATCATCTGCCTATGGGCTAAGCTTATGTTTCTTGTGAAACCACTAGCCTGAATGATCATTTTTTATTCAAATTCAACAAATTTCGAGTCTTGGTAACTGTATGAATTCTACACAACAATGGCAAAGTGTCACATGGTTTGAAGTGGATGAGCATCAAGCAGGTCAGCGGATTGACAATTTTCTGTTTAGCCGGCTTAAAGGCGTACCCAAAAGCCGCATTTATCGGCTCATTCGTGAAGGCCAGGTGCGGGTCAATAAAAAGCGCATTAAAGCAGAAAGTAAGCTTGCAATTGGTGATCAGGTTCGTGTCGCTCCTATCCGTTTTGAGCCCAAAGATGAAACACCGGTACCTGTTTCTGACAAAGTCGCTCAAGGTCTGCTAAGCCGTGTGATTTATGAAGATGAAGGCCTGATGGTGGTCAATAAACCTTCAGGTATTGCAGTACATGGTGGTAGCGGTGTGGCGTATGGCCTGATCGAGGGTTTGCGTGCAGCGACGGGTAAAAAGTACCTGGAACTGGTTCACCGGATTGACCGCGATACATCAGGCCTGGTCATGATTTCAAAAAAACGTAGTGTGTTAAAAACCCTACAGGACCTGTTACGTGAACATAAGATTAAAAAAACTTATGCGGCAATTGTGAAAGGGCAGGTCAGTCTGGATCAACAGCTCATTGATGCTCCTTTATACCGTTACGAACTGGCCAATGGCGAACGGCGTGTACGGGTTTCTAAAGAAGGGAAAGATTCTAAAACCCAATGGAACGTAGCAGAACGCTTTATGCACGCTACACTGGTTTATGCATCTCCGCTATCGGGTCGTACTCATCAGATTCGTGTGCATGGCTTGAGTATTGGACATCCATTGGTAGGTGATGATAAATACGGACATGAAACAGAATATAAAGGACCAAAACCACGTCGGCTCTGTCTGCATGCCATGCGTCTGGAAATTCCTGGCTATCCGACTATTGAAGCGCCTTTGCCAGAGGATATGCAAAGTCTGGCTGCACAGCTTCGGGCGCAGAAGAAGGATTGAAAAAATATTTTTCTGATAGCCTAAAGCCCTTAAACTGAATGATGGGGGGAGCTGATCTCCTTCCAGGCAGGATTATTATAAGCTCTTGCGGGCACACTTTACCTGTACCGGATAACTGTTTTGGAACCTAGAGAATAATATGAAAAAACCTGTGGAACTCATCATTTTTGACTGGGATGGTACTTTGTTTGATTCAGTCGGACAGATTGTAGCAAGTTTACAATTTGCAGCACGTCAGTACCAACAACCTTTAACCGACGAGGCTGCTAAAAGTATAATCGGACTGGGTCTGCCTGAAGTGGCGCAGTGCCTTTTCCCTGCAGTTCCAGAATTACATCATGATATTTTACAGTGCTACTCTGAGCACTACGTGGCCCATTCCAAGACAGATGCCTGGTTTGAGGGTGTAGCTGAGATGCTGGACGGCCTGAAACAGCAGAATATTAAACTTGCAGTTGCGACTGGTAAAAGCCGTAAAGGGCTTGACCGGGTATTAGCTCAGACCATGAGTCAGGAACTGTTTAATATAACCCGGGCGGCGAGTGAAACGCGTTCTAAGCCTAACCCCTTAATGTTGGCAGAAATACTAGAATATACCGGTGTTGATGCCGAACAGGCCATTATGGTGGGAGACACCTCTTATGATCTGGAAATGGCTAAAAATATAGCCATGCCACGGGTCGGAGTAGGTTATGGAGTACATAGCAGGGCAATCCTCGCACAGTTTGATCCTTTATTTATCGCAGATGATGTGAGTGCTCTAAACCGTTTCTTGCAGCAGTATATAGCTGATCAGCAAGCAGAACCTGTCATGGAGCTGGAAACCTAGACCGGCAGCATGAAAGTCTCGATTGCTTTTAACAGATATAGTTTGGCTATTGAGCCCAATATTTTTCGGTTTAATTACCCATAATCACCTGGTCATTTAGTCAGACACTACATAGCACCTGACCAGGCATTTTCCTCATTCCTATAATATTTTTTATGTTTATTCACATACACATTTTTTTAAAAGCAATAATAGTCTTTAACTATAGCAATAAATAAAATAAGTATTGGCATTCATTGCTGCTTTTTCCCATTCTTAAACTGTCTATATATACCTGCTTTCTGGAAGGGTCCTATCCAGCCACTGTGCTGACTGATCTGTTTTCTTCAGATTTATTTTTCCTTGATGCACAGACGAGCTTCCATCTGAAACGGTATTTGAACAATCTTTGCAGTTAAGGGAACTTTGATGTCAAATTCTGCTGTCGTTGAATCAGTGGCTTTAGCACTTTATCAGGCTGAAACTACTGTCCAGGCTATTGCCCCGATCCGTCCGGAACTGGGGGGTGAAAATGCTGATGTTGATATCGCATATGCGGTACAGGATGTAAATACTGAACGGGCACTTGTCCAAGGGCGCCGTCTGGTCGGTCGCAAGATTGGCCTGACCTCTAAGGTTGTGCAGGCTCAGCTTGGAGTTGATCAGCCAGATTTCGGGATGCTATTTGCCGATATGGCGTATGGCGATGCTGAACTGATCCCTGCCGGCAAACTAATTCAGCCAAAAGTAGAAGCAGAAATTGCATTGGTAATTAAAGAAGACTTAACCAAAGAAAAACATACCTATGCAGACATCATCAGTGCAACTGATTATGCGTTGCCCGCGATTGAAGTGGTCGATAGCCGTATCGAAAACTGGAAAATCAGCCTGATTGATACCGTAGCAGATAACGCCTCTTCTGCTGCATTTGTACTGGGTTCTCAGCCAGTTAAATTAGAAAATCTTGATCTGGTGAACTGCAAGATGGTGATGACACGCGCTGAAGAAGTGGTGTCTCAAGGCATTGGTAAAGCCTGCCTGGCTAATCCTTTAAATGCCGCAGTATGGCTGGCAGACGAGATGGTGCGCCGTGGTCGACCATTGTTAAAAGGTGACATTATTTTAACAGGTGCTTTAGGCCCGATGGTGGTAGCTCACCCAGGTGATGAATTCAAGGTTGAAATTGAAGGTTTCGGCTCTGTTACAGCCGCATTCGCTGCTGAATAAGCTAGATTTTGAGAGAGTACATTCATGAAAAAGATTAAATGTGCAATGATTGGTCCTGGGAATATTGGTACTGATTTGCTTTATAAACTGCAACGCAGCGAATGGTTGGAGCCAGTCTGGATGGTGGGAATCGACCCAACCTCTGAAGGTCTGGCACGTGCAGCGAAAATGGGTCTAAAAACCACGGCTGAAGGTGTCGATGGTCTGCTTCCTCACATAATCGAAGATGACATTAAGATTGCATTTGATGCCACTTCTGCTTATGTCCATGCTGAAAACAGTCGCAAGCTAAATGAACTTGGCGTACTAATGATTGACTTGACTCCGGCTGCAATTGGTCCGTTCTGTGTACCACCGGTCAACCTTGAGGCATTACTGGCTGCAGGTGAGGTGCCAAATGTTAATATGGTGACATGCGGCGGTCAGGCAACGATTCCGATGGTGGCGGCAGTGTCACGCGTTCAGCCTGTTGAATACGGTGAAATCATTGCGACTGTGTCGACCAAATCAGTTGGTCCGGGTACGCGTAAGAACATTGATGAGTTTACACGGACCACTGCGGGTGCAATCGAAAAGGTCGGCGGTGCAAAACAGGGTAAAGCCATCATTATTATTAATCCGGCCGAGCCACCTCTAATGATGCGTGACACAGTTCATTGTCTGGTTGAAGGCGAGCCAGATCAGGCTGCAATCACTGATTCAGTACATGCGATGATCAAGGACGTTCAGAAATACGTACCCGGTTATAAACTGGTAAATGGTCCGATATTTGATGGTAACCGCGTATCAATTTACTTAGAAGTAGAAGGTCTGGGTGACTTCCTGCCGAAATATGCAGGCAACCTGGATATTATGACTGCAGCAGCTGCACGTACAGCAGAAATGTTTGCAGAACACGTGTTTAAGACTGTTGAAGCTTAAAGGAATACCAAAATGTCTAAGATTATTGTTCATGATATGACTTTACGTGATGGTATGCATCCGCAGCGCCATCAGACTACTGTTGAACAAATGATTGCGATTTCAACAGCACTGGATGATGCTGGCGTACCTTTAATTGAAGTGACTCATGGTGACGGCCTGGGTGGTTCATCAGTGAACTATGGTTTTGCTGCCGCAACGGATGAAGAATATCTGTCTGCAGTTGTGCCACGGATGAAAAATGCAAAAATTTCTGCATTACTCCTGCCTGGTATTGGTACGGTTGACCATTTAAAAATGGCACATGAAATTGGTGTATCTACTATTCGTGTGGCGACTCACTGTACTGAAGCCGACTGCTCTGAACAGCACATTACAGCTGCACGTAAGCTAGAGATGGATACTGTCGGTTTCCTGATGCTTGCGCACATGGCAACTCCAGCACAACTGCTTGAAGAAGCAAAAAAAATGGTGTCTTATGGTGCAAACTGTATCTATGTAACGGACTCTGCGGGCTATATGCTGCCACAAGATGTCACTGACCGTGTAGCATGTTTGCGTGATGCACTTGATTCAGGCATCGAACTCGGTTTTCATGGTCACCATAACCTGGGTATGGGGGTTGCCAATACTGTGGCTGCAGTTGAAGCAGGCGCTGTTCGTGTAGACTTGGCATCTGCAGGTCTAGGTGCGGGTGCAGGTAATACACCACTTGAGCTATTTATTGCTGTTGCAAACCGTATGGGTATGGACACTGGCGTTGACTTGTTCAAAGTACAGGATGTGGCCGAAGATTTAGTGATCCCAATGATGCACAACCCGATCCGAGCCGACCGTGATGCGGCAACTTTAGGTTATGCTGGTGTTTACTCTTCATTCCTGTTGTTCGCTAAACGTGCTGAAGCGAAGTATGGTGTTTCTGCGCGTGAAATCCTGATGGAGCTTGGTCGCCGTGGTACCGTAGGCGGTCAGGAAGATATGATTGAAGACTTGGCACTTACCAT
Organism: Acinetobacter sp. UNC436CL71CviS28; assembly: GCF_000620525.1. Taxonomy (NCBI): domain Bacteria; kingdom Pseudomonadati; phylum Pseudomonadota; class Gammaproteobacteria; order Moraxellales; family Moraxellaceae; genus Acinetobacter; species Acinetobacter sp. UNC436CL71CviS28. The sequence goes on along the minus strand of NZ_JIBB01000002.1, from coordinate 171,791 downwards.
GTCAAAAGCCAAAGCGGCAAGTGTTTAAGCTTTAAAAAAAATCCGTTTAAAAAGCGTCCAGTTCGGACGCTTTTTTATTTATAGTAGTTTTCATATACACTGCTTCAATATATTCAATAAAACCAAAACAAGTATGAAGAAACTTCTGATTATATTTTTGTTGCTAAATTCCAGTATTATTTTGGCAAAAGTCCCGCAGTTCTCTGATTATCCTGCTCCAGTGTTTAAGGGTAAAAATGCGGCGATGCAACTGAATGAAAATACAAAAAATTATAGAACCCGTTTTGGCTATCTGAAAAATGAAAAGCCAAATTTTGCCGGACATTATGTTATTGACTTTTTTGGCTGCGGGACCAGCTGTATTATTGGAATTGCATTTAATGTGAGAAATGGTGTTACTCAGTTTTTACCTTCTGGTGCATTGACCGCATGTTATAAAGAGGCGAGCTTTACCGATTACGAAATCTACTACCGGGCGAATAGCCGTCTCTTTATTACTTCTGGCGGTTATGATAATGAGGAAGGCTGCTCTACCAAATACTTTATAGAACAGAACGGCCAGTTTAAGCTCATTAAAACTCAGCCTTTTTGACTTAAAGCTAACGGGTCTATACAAAATCTGAGAACTGAAATATAGAAAATATCGTTCAGATTAAATTTATTTCTTATAAGTATAATTTAGACATATTAAATCTGAATAAAATACTTAAACTTAAAAACACTTATAAAAATTATAATTTGAGAAAAATATCTGATTCTTCTGGGCAATATGCCAGTTAGTCAGGTTTTAAATCATATCTTAATATTTATCCAGAAAAATGGCTTATTGCTAAAAGCTCTTAAAGAATAATAAGAGAACATTATACTCTGTCTAAAAAATACTTTTTAATCAGAATCTTCATACTGTAGTCTGATTTTTTATCAGATTATTGTTCAGCATGATGGCACCATTGCTTTACTTGATCAATGGATTTGAGCCATGCATTCCCACAACTTATGGATAGCACTTTTTGCTACGGTAACAACCTCAGGAACTTCTATTACTCATGCAGATTTTACTGATAACAGTCAAGTTCAGCTAAAGCTGCGTAATTTTTATCTGGACCGCCAGATTAGCCAACCTGATCTGAACAAGCCACAAGATTTTGGCAGCTGGTCACAGGGAATCACGCTGGACGCAAAATCAGGTTATTTGGAGTTAGGGAAAGCTCAGGTCGGCATAGACCTGCTGGCGCAATATGCATTGCGTCTGAGTAATGACCGTGGAGATAATGATTATATCATGCCTTATGATTATGCTAGCAAAAAGCAGGCCCGCGATAATTTCAAGCTAGGTATCACTCTTAAAGCCAAAGTTAGTAACACCGAATTGCGGATCGGAGAGATCCTGCCCATGACGCCAGTAGTCTACTTTGATCCTTCACGGCAACTGTTGACCACTTATCAGGGCATATGGCTTGAATCTAAAGATCTTGATAAAACCAAGATAACATTAGGTTATCTGGATGGTATTAATGCACGATATGAAAATCAGTTGCATGATTTTAAATTGTGGCCAAATGAACTGAATACAGAAAAAAACCAGATCAAAGCGGGGGACAGTCATGGCATGATCGTAGCTGGGGTGGATTACCAGCTTAGCCCCGAGCTTGGGCTCAGTTATTTCTACGGAGACGTCACTGAAATCTATCGTCAGCATTATATTGGCGTCATGTATAATAAAAAACTAGACCAGCACAACCAGCTGGCGACCCATGTCCGCTATTTTGACAATCAGGAATCAGGAGAAGCACTATATGGCCAGATTGATAGTCAGGCTCTATCATTAAAAGCTGCCTGGACTCATGGTTCGCATACATTAGATGCCGGTTATCAGCAAATGTTTGGTGAGCATGGTAGTCATGCTCCATTTTTTCCAACCTTGTCGGGTTGGGTCCCGCAACCCTACTTGGCCAACTGGTCAGTGGCGAGTTTTATCCGTAAAGATGAAAAATCATGGAGTCTAGGATACAGCTATGATTTCAAAGAAGCTGGTGTACCCGGATTAACTGCAACAGTTCGCCACTATGAAGGCTGGAATGTAGATAATGGCAACGGGACCCGGGGTAAAGAAGATGAGAATAATCTCATTATAGGTTATACAGTACCGGAAGGCAGGCTGAAAGGCTTAGGGCTGCAATGGATGTATATTGATGTGAACTATGAGCAGATTCCAGGATTTATGGATCTGGAAGAACATCGTATAGCGACAATCTATACTTATAAGTTTTAGCCACAGAGACTTGCTAGAGGATGACTTGAAACAGGCCATCCTCTTTTTGTTTACGCTATAGTGAAAATACAGGATCTTTAAATAAATATTAAAATTAATTTTATAAAAAACAAAAGGTTAAATTATCGTTTTTTTATTATTTGTCATCGTTATTAAGTATCAGTCGGTCTTTGCCGAACATGTAATATGAATAGGTAAAATCATCAAATTGAATCTTTTGACCTGTTTTATGAATGAAGCAAAAATAGGTTAAGGCTGTATGAGGAGTAAGTATGAGCACAGTACAAATCCCTGATTATAAAACGGACCCATTTTTTGGTTTGGAAGATAAGTGGATTGAGACGGCTGAAGGTGAGCTGACCCATTATCATGAGGTGGGTGAGGGAACACCTATTCTGTTTTTACATGGTTCAGGAACTGGTGTCTCTGCTGCTGCAAACTGGTGGTTAAACCTGCCCCAGCTTGGCGAGCAGGCGCGTTGTATAGCAATTGATACGATTGGTTATGGACAGACTGTAGTGGCACCGGGCACTCCATATGGTATTCGTGCCTGGGTGGACCATGCTATCCGTACTCTAGATGCACTGGGCATTGAAAAGACCTGGCTGGTAGGTAATTCACTTGGTGGCTGGCTGGCATTCCAGCTGGCGCTTGACTATCCGGAACGTGTGCTTGGAATCATATCGATGGGCACAGGCGGTGCAAAACAGACAGCAGCACTTAAAGCGCATGCCAATCCGGTGCTGACCGAAGAGGGAATCAAGAAAACCCTATCAATGTTTGTAGTCAACAAAGACCTGATTACCGATGAGCTGGTTAAGGTACGTTTTGCTTCTGCAAAAAATGATTATGCATCTGACCGTCTGATGGATGTTGTGGGCGCACGTGATCGTGATCGTTTCGAATTCCCGCTTGATTTCGAAAAAATGAAAAGTATTACAGTTCCTGTACTGCTGATTCACGGGACGCAAGATGTGGTGATTCCAGTGTCACGGACTTGGGATATCCTGAATGTAGTACCAAATGCGGATGCACATATTTTTAGCCAGTGCGGTCACTGGTCACAGGTTGAAAAAGCTGATGAGTTTAATACCGTTGTTAAAAACTATCTCACGGCACACGGTGTTTAACCGGCATAGTATTTCACTTAAAAAGGATGGCTTTAGCCATCCTTTTTATGAGGTAAATTATTTAAGAACCGCCAAGTAAGCCTGAAGCAACGTTGATACAAATAGCTAGAATCACGGTATTAAAACCGAATGATAGCAAGGCATGTAAAGTATTTAACATGCGCATGTGCCGATTGGTGATTTCAATATCAGCTGTCTGGGCGGCCGTACCCATAATATAGCTAAAGTGAATAAAGTCGGGATAGGTCGGACGTTCAGTTTCCGGAAAATTCAAGCCATCATTCTGGCCCCTGGAGCGGGCAAGATAAAAGTCATGAGCATAGTGCAGGGCAAATACACTATGCATTAATAACCAGGATGACATGATCGTTAGAAATGCTAGTAAAAGATGACCAAATTTGAGCCAGCCTGTTTTAGGCAAGTCTGAAAGTTGGGCACCGATGGCGACCATACACATGATTAAAGCCATGATGACTAAAAGCAGAATAATCCATTTACTCTCATCTTGGCGTTTTGCCTGTTCTTGCATGTCGCTATGATCTGCCTGCCACATGCGATAAGCCAGATTAGCCAGAAATAACCATATTGCTGTATTCCAGCCAATCAATAAATTGGTCGACCAAGACCAGGACGTTAACCAGAATAACAGGATACTTAATACTGCTGCTGTCAGAAAAGCCAGAAAAAATTGTGGACGATTTTTAATACCACTCATCAAAGAATGAAAAATACCGATCGTCATATATAACTCCAGTTTTTCAATTGGTTATTGTTATAACTTTAAGCTAGATTCAATTTACTATGGAGTCTGGTTCAGATATTAGACTTAAGTTGTAATTTATCGTGAGAAAAATACAGCACTAAAATTTAGCTTTTTAAGATACGTGCTAAGTAGGCTGAAATAGTAAAAAAAGAGAGCTAGTACCTGAAAAAATATGGCTGGGTAGTTAAAAAACAGACCCTAATATTTTTTTAAAAAATAGTAGGGTGAAATGTATACGCATCAGTCAGGAAAAAATTAGGCATCATTACGGTTAATATCGAGATAAAACACCTTGGTCAGCAGTTCAATAAATTTATGCGCAGTAACTAAAGCCGTGTCTTTACGATAGCTGACATATAAATCTAAAAAAGGCAGCTCTACACTGAGCGGTCGGATTACCGTATTTTCCATCATTAATGGCGCAATATAACCCGGCAAAATTGTACAGCCAAGACCGATACCGATAGAATTAATATTAAACAGGATGTTATCTGCCTTTTGTATGATATTGAACTCAATACCGTTTTGTTTGGCAAAATCGAGAATCAGGTTATGCAGGGTGAGTGACTCTTCCGCAGCTGGAATTATAAAATCTATACCATCAAGTGCTTTTACTGGAATACGCTCATATTTAGTGAGCGGGTGATCTTTAGGTAATATGAAAATCAGGGGCTCACGCAAAACAAACTGGCTTTCAATTTCGTCATTCTGAAAGTTCTGCCGGGTAAAGGTAATGTCCAGTTCACCCTTCTTAATTAACCGCATCTGTTCATTATTGTTGAGGCTGAGCAGTTCGATTTTAAGGTCCGGATTCTGAACCCTTAAGTTAGGTAGAACATAAGGGAATACTTTCATTTCAGCAACCGGAACAAAACCGATTCTGAGCATCTGCTGTTTGGCTTTAGAAACCTGACGCGCCATTGCTACGGCTTTATCTGCCTGCGCCAAGGTCAAACGCGCCTGTTCCAGAAAAACAGCACCTTCTTCAGTCAGTTCAACTTTACGTTTGGTACGGTGTAATAGCTTGACGCCAACATCTTCTTCAAGATCTTTGATCTGCTGGCTAAGAGAGGGCTGCGCGGTATACAGTTTTAAGGCTGCCTTACTAAAGTTCAGTTCTTCTGCAACTGTAATGAAATAGCGAAGGTGGCGTAATTCCATAAGACTAATCCAAAAAATGTCTTATTATGATTGGCGAAAAGTATAATCTATAAACAACTATCTCGTGAAGATTATTCTACTATTTAGAAAATAAATACTATTTGACAATATGCCCGAGTTTTACTATAGAAATTTTATCTCTTAATAATCTAAAAAATCTATTAATTAAAACAAAATAAATATTTCACTAAAAACGGTTAAAAAATCATTATCCCTGTCTAGTTGAGTCTAATAACTTTGGTTGACGCTCAGTCACAGGAGTGCTTTTCATGAGTCGCAAAATTGATGTGCGTGAAATCGATGCTTTGGTCGATGCACAAAATGGACGTATCTCGCCATCTATCTACACTGATCCGGATCTGTACGAATTGGAACTGGAACGCGTATTTGGGCGTACTTGGTTATTCCTTTGTCATGAAAGCCAGATACCTAAGGCGGGTGATTTTTTCAACACTTATATGGGTGAAGATCCAATCATTGTGGTACGTCAAAAAGACGGCTCAATCAAAGCATTATTAAACCAGTGTCGCCATCGTTCAATGCGTGTCAGTTTCGCTGATTGTGGTAATACCCGTGCATTTACCTGTCCGTATCATGGCTGGTCTTACGGTGTAGATGGCTCATTAAAAGATATTCCTCTGGAAAACCGTGCTTTTCCACAAGGTGCTTGTAAAGAAAAATGGGGTTTAATTGAAGTCAACCGTGTCGAGTCTTATAAAGGCCTGATCTTTGGCTGTTGGGATGAAACCACGCCTGATCTGGTGGACTACATGGGTGATATTGCCTGGTATCTGGATGGGGTGCTGGACCGTCGTCCGGGTGGTACAGAAATCATTGGCGGCGTACATAAATGGGAAATTGAATGTAACTGGAAATTTGCAGCGGAACAGTTTGCTTCCGACCAGTACCATGCACTGTTTTCGCATGCTTCTGCCATTCAGGTTCTGGGCGCAAAACCGGATGATGAAACTTCTAAGAAATTAGGCGCAGCACAGACTGCACGTCCAGTTTGGGAAACTGCGAAAGATGCTATCCAGTATGGCTCGCGTGGCCACGGTTCAGGCTTCTTCTTTACGGAAAAGCCAGATACAAATGTATGGGTCGATGGTGAAGTCGCCAATTATTTCCGTGAAACCTATGAAGAGGTCAAAGAGCGTCTGGGTGAAGTACGTGCTTTACGTTTGGCGGGTCACAATAATATGTTCCCGACATTGTCATGGCTAAATGGTACAGCAACACTTCGTGTGTGGCATCCACGTGGTCCAAATAAGACAGAAGTCTGGGCATTCTGTATTGCTGATGCTGAAGCCTCTCAGGAAGTTAAAGAAGCATTTGAACGCTCTGCGACACGTGCATTTGGTCCGGCAGGTTTTCTTGAGCAGGATGACTCTGAGAACTGGATCGAAATCCAGAAAGTATTACGCGGCTATAAGGCCCGTAATAATCCGCTCATTATGAAAATGGGACTGGGCAATGAAAAAGTTCGTGAAGATGGCATTCCGGGGATTACCAATTACATTTTCTCTGAAACTGCAGCACGTGGTTTATATCGCCGCTGGGCAGATCTGCTGATTCATGAAACATGGGAAGAAGTCGAGAAAGCCGCTGACGAATATGAGAAGGAGCTAATGAAATGAGTCAGATCAGTTTAGAACTTCATCATCAGATTAGCCAGTTTTTATACCGTGAAGCCAAAGCACTGGACGACTGGGATTTTCGTGCCTGGCTAGACATGCTGGCCGATGATATCTCTTATACGCTGCGTACAACTGCAAATGCGCAGACCCGTGACCGTCGCCGTTCGGTACAACCGCCAACCACCTGGGTTTTTAATGACACCAAAGACCTGCTGGAACGCCGGGTCGCACGTCTGGAAACCGGTATGGCTTGGGCTGAAGAGCCTCCATCACGTACTACCCACATGGTTTCAAATATTATTGTTGAGCCAACTGACGTAGAAGGTGAATACGATGTCTACGTTACTTATGTATTGTACCGTGCCCAGAAAGAAAAAGACGTGACGATTTATTGTGGCAAGCGTCATGACAAGATTCGCAAGGTTGAAGGTGGTCTTGGCTTCCAGATTTTCAACCGCAAGATCACGCTTGATCAAGCGACCTATACGTCACATAACCTGAGTGTATTCTTCTAATGAATAAGATTTTTGTTTGCCAGGTCGATGAGCTCGATGAAGGTGAAGCGCTAAAAGTAGACTGCGGCATAAATGGTATTGAGGCCTTGGCAGTATTCAACAATGGCGGAGATTTCTTCGCCATGAACGACCGTTGTTCACATGGTAATGCTTCCATGTCAGAAGGTTATCTTGAAGATGACGGGACGGTAGAGTGTCCTCTGCATTCAGCCCGTTTCTGTCTGAAAACCGGTCAGGCATTATGTCTGCCAGCTACCGATCCGATTCAGACTTTTCCGGTGGTGATTGAAGACGGTGCTTTATATGTAGAGATGGCAGGAGAGTAATCATGGGTTGGCTAAAAGGTGAAGTTGCACTGATCACTGGTGGCGGTTCAGGTCTGGGCTGGGCTTTAGTTGAGCGTTTTCTGGAAGAAGGCGCGCATGTGGGGGTATTACAACGTTCACAGTCTAAAGTAGATGCCCTGAAAGAACGGTTTGGTGACCAGATTGTGGCTGTCGCTGGTGATGTGGCCAACTATGAAGACAATGTCCGTGCTGTTCAGGCAACCGTAGAGCGATTTGGCAAGCTGGACTGCTTCATTGGTAATGCTGGCATATGGGATCACTATGCCGATATCGTCAATACCTCTGGCGAGCAGCTGGATAAAGCCTTTGATGAAATTATGGGTATTAACACCAAGTCACTTATTCTAGGGGCCAAGGCTGCGTTGAATGAGCTGGTCAAAACTGAAGGGTCAATTGTTTTTACCCTGTCTAATTCTGCACTGTATTCAGCAGGTGGCGGCCCGGTTTATACCGCTTCTAAGCATGCTGGTGTGGGTATCATGAAAGAACTGGCTTATGAACTTGCACCTAAAGTTCGGGTCAATGCAGTGGCCCCCTCCGGTATGAATGTCAATATCAAAGGTGCGGCGTCATTGGGACAGGAAAATATTGGGCTGCTGGATGCACGTGATCCGGAAAAAATTGCTCGCGGTATGCCGCTTAACTTTTTGCCAGAACCTGAGGAAATGACAGGTTCTTACGTACTGCTGGCCTCTCGTCAGAATAACCGGCCATTGACTGGCGTCCTGATTAATGCCGAGTGTGGATTGGGAATTCGTGGCTTGCGTCAGCCACGTGCAGGCTTCTTCGATGAATAAAATCTTTCCATACAGTAAAGGACTAAATGGCAGCCTGTTGGCTGCCTTGTGTTAAGGAGCGTCTTATGCCCGTTAAACTGATTTGTGCTTCACATAGCCCTTTAATGGAGTTTGCCTCTCCACAGGACAGTTCTCAGGAACAAAAAGTTCGTACCGTTTTTGCCAAGTTGTCTGAACAAGTCAAGGCTTATAATCCGACACTGATTATTGCTTTTGGCCCTGATCATTTTAATGGTTTCTTCTATGACCTGATGCCAAGTTTTTGTGTAGGTATCCGGGCCAGTGCAGCGGGAGACTGGAACTATGGTCCGGGCAAAATTGATGTACCAGAGCAGACCGCCCTGAGTCTGGTACGTTGTGTACTAAATGAAGGCGTCGATGTTGCCTACTCCTACCGTATGCAGGCTGATCATGGTGTCACGCAGCCACTGCATTTTTTATGTGATGGTCAACTCGACCGCTATCCTACCATTCCTGTATTTGTAAACGGAGCAGCCGCTCCGATGCCTACCCCTAAACGCACTGTAGCGCTTGGTCGGGCAATTGGCCAGTTTATCAAGTCACTGGATCTTGAGGCGGAGCGTGTACTGATTCTGGGTACAGGTGGTCTATCTCATGATCCGCCTACGCCGCAAATGGGCGCAGTACCCCCCGAAGTAGAAGAGTTTCTGATCGCCGGCCGTAACCCGACTGCTGAAGCACGTCAGGCACGCCAGGCCAAAATCATTGCAGTCGGTCAGAAGCTGGCAGCAGGAGATACTTCTGTGGCAGTGCCCCTGAATGCCAAGTGGGATCAGGCATTACTAGAAAAATTTGCCCAAGCGGACTTTGCCGCGCTAGAGGCTATGACCGAAGACGAGATCCGCCGTGAGGGTGGCCGTGGCGGTCAGGAAATCCGCTGCTGGATTGCAGCCTTTGCCGCTTTTGCCGAGCTGGGGCAGTACCAGATGACAACCCATGTCTATGAAGCTATCAGTGAGTGGATTGCAGGTTTCGGTATTGTTTCTGCTGAACTGAAAGATTAAGGAAACAGACAGATGAGCATTGAAACTATTGTTATTGTAGGAGCCGGTCAGGCAGGTGCGAGCGCTATCCTGGAACTTCGTGCCAATGGATACACAGGGAAAATCATACTGGTGGGTGATGAAGTTCATTTACCTTATGAACGCCCGCCTTTATCTAAAGATGTAATCTTGAAGCCTGAAGAAACCAAAGTTGAGATTCTTTCAGTGCAGAAGCTGGCAGAGCTAGGCGTTGAGGTCATCCGTGGCAATGCCGCAGTAAAAATTAATGCCGATACCCATCAGCTCACTCTGAAAAATGGTGAAGTACTTGGTTATGACAAGTTGTTACTGGCTACCGGTGGCGCGCCGCGCCGCTTGCCGGACCTTGATGCTTTAGGTAAACATGTTTATACCTTGCGTAATCTGGAAGACTCTCAGGCATTGGTGCCCGTATTGCAGCCCGAGCGCCGGATTATCCTGATTGGTGGCGGTGTGATTGGTCTGGAACTGGCATCATCAGCGCGCTCTAAACATTGTCAGGTAACTGTAATTGAAATGGGCCCTATGGTGATGGGTCGCTGCTCACCACGGTTACTCAGTGAGTTCTTGCTGGCTCAGCATCGTCAGGCTGGTATCGATATCCGTCTTGAAACCAGAATTGCAGGCTGTAGCCTGCAGGGTGAAGAGGTGGTGATTCAACTGGAAAATGGTGAAGAGCTACGTGCAGATGCAGTCATATATGGCATCGGCATTATCCCAAATGCGCGTCTGGCAGTTGAGGCTGGGCTGGACGTTGATTTTGCTGTAAAAGTGAATGAGAACTGCCAGACTTCTAATCCTGATATTTATGCAGCAGGGGATGTGGCTACCCAGCTTCGTGCAGATGGCCAGTATAGCCGGGTTGAAACCTGGGAAAATGCCAATCTGCAGGCAGGTATCTTTGCACGCCATGTGATGGGTATTGAACATCCTAAAGCAAATCCGGCCTGGTTCTGGACTGATCAGCTCGGTATCAATTTCCAGTTTGTCGGTGACATGAGCGCGGCAGAATGGCATGTGCGCGGTACTATGGATATTAGCCAGGGGCCTGCCTCATCTTTTATTCTGTACGGAGTCAGTAATGGAATTATTGTGGCTGGTATTACGGTCAATGCCGCTAAAGATATGCGCCATCTGAAAAAAATGATTAGCAAATGTATCGCTTTTCATGCAGATACACACTTGGACCTTGCCCAAGAGCTACGTAAAATTGCCTAAATAAAACGGCTTTCTATTGAACAGACCTATAGTATGGACCCACTATAGGTCTGTTTTTTATTGGTAAAAACTCAATTTTAAAGAATGAGCGATTTTATGAGTTCAACTGCTTCAGGCACTCCATCTGCATCGTTACTGTTTACTTCATCTGTTTATGCACTACTGGTATTGATCTGGGCAACCACGCCACTGGCCATTGTCTGGAGTGTAGAAGAAGTTCACCCGATGTGGGTACTCATTATTCGCTATTTTGGCGCTTCAATACTGGCATTCCTGATTCTAAAACTGATGCGTGCTCCATTACCTTTTGATCAGATGGCCATGAAGAGTTATCTGGCCGGTAGCCTGAACCTGATTGGTGCACAGTTATTTATCTATTTAGCAGCTAATTATCTTACTTCGGGGTTAATGGCTTTAATTTTTGGTTTTTCGCCACTGGTTGCCGGGCTGATTGGTCATGTCATCTTGAAAACTCAAAAATTGGTGGCACTACAATGGCTGGGCATGGCGATAGCAGTTGCAGGGTTAAGTTTCGTTTTTGCAGATCAGGCAGAAACTCAGGTAAATCCAATTGGCGTTGTACTGATGTTTATCAGTATGGTGTCCTATATCAGCTCGATTTTCTGGGTTAAACAGATTAATGCGCCTTTGGCCCCTATGTCTCAAGCAACAGGCTCGCTTTTAGTATCAGCACTGGCTTCACTACTGCTGGTTCCTTTTATTTATGAACATATACCGACTGCTATACCGGGTACTAAAACCATAATCGGCTTCTTATTTACCATGGTTATGTCCTCTATTGTGGCGATGCTGTGTTATTTCTGGCTGATCAAGCGCTTAAATGCTTCTACAGTATCTTTAAGTAATGTGATTACCCCGGTATTGGCGCTTATACTAGGCGCCACACTGAATAATGAACAAATTGGTTCACATGCATTTGCTGGGGTAAGTGTTGTAATGTTTGGTATTGTTCTGTACTTCTGGAAGGACTGGCACAGCCAATATAGAGCAAAAAAACATTAAACTTTAAATGTTTATAGTTTAGTGGCTTCTATAAAAGCACGGGCGTGCCCTGCAACTTTAGCTGATGAAGATGTAATAACTAACAGCAGAGAAAACAACAAAAAATAAAAAAAGTCAGGCCCAAGTTTGGCTAAGATCAGGAAAGTCCATTAGAAAATTGAATCAGCCGGTCTGATAAAAATAAAATTAGGTCATTTTCCATGTCTGAATCCAATAAAGTCGTTGTTTATGCAGCCCTGATCGGGAACCTGATCATTGCAATGGTCAAGTTCGTGGCAGCTTATCTGACGAACAGTTCGGCTATGCTCAGTGAGGCAATCCATTCAGTTGTTGATACCCTCAATGAAATCTTGCTGCTCTATGGACTGAAAAAATCCCAGCAGCCAGCCAATATGCGTCATCCTTTTGGTTATGGACGAGAACTGTATTTCTGGGCTTTTATTGTGGCCCTGATGGTATTTGCATTAGGTTCGGTAGTTTCGATCTATCAGGGGATTCAGCATATTCGTCATCCTGAAGAAATCGTTTCACCGGTGATTAACTATGTTGTACTTGGAATTGCTATTGTTGTAGAAGGTACTTCATGGTTTATCGCTTTAAAAAGCTTTCGCAAAAGCAAGGGTAAACTTGGATACTTTCAGGCATTCCGGCGTAGTAAAGATCCGACTACATTTACAGTTCTGTTTGAAGATACAGCTGCACTGCTTGGTTTGGTAATTGCATTGCTCGGTGTCTATTTTTCTCATACTTTGAATATGCCAGTACTTGATGGTATTGCTTCAATTCTCATTGGTGTGATTCTGGCTGTGGCAGCTCTATTGCTGGGCCGGGAAACCAAGGGATTGCTGCTGGGAGAAACTGCAGATCCCTTACTGCGGCAAAATGTTCTGAGTATTGCACAGCAGGACCCGGCGGTACTCTCGGCAAATGGTCTGATTACTGAACAGTTGGGTGCACATCAGGTGCTGGCTGCCTTAAGTCTTGAGTTTAAAGATAACCTGACTTCAGACCAGATTGAAGCCTGTGTAAACCGGATTGAGGCCAATACAAAAAAAGTGCATCCGGAAGTGGTGGCACTTTTTGTAAAACCCCAAACCCAGAAGGTCTGGATGGAACGTATGAAAGGTCGCCTCGATGACACAGCATAATCACGGCCAGATATCAGTATTTATACCTACAGATTTGCCGTTTTATATAAAGATTTTTATTCATGAATAAGCAAGCTCATTACTCTTACCGTTTAAAGACGGAATCCTGCTGGTCACATACCTTGAGAAAACCTGACCTTAGTTTCAGTCCTTCTGACCATTACAATGGAGAAGAGTTCTTTAATTATGTGGCTCATCCGGCCGGTTATCGCCGCCGTGATCTGATCAAGTGGTTATATAGCCGTAAACCTTTGCCATGGGAAGAGGAAAATACACAGGCAGAAATTCCGGCACATGCGGGTCCACAGAACCGGCCACATGCCAGTATGGACGACTGGCAGGTCTGGTTTATTGGTCATGCTACCGTACTGATTCAAATCGGGCCGTATAATTTTCTGACAGATCCGGTGTGGGCAGACTATGTCAGTCCGCAGCAGGGTACAGGTCCAAAACGAAGCTGTACTGCCGGTATTGCATTAGAACAATTACCGGAAATTCATGCCGTACTCTTGAGTCATAACCACTACGACCATATGGACTTGGCAACTCTACGCTGGCTGCACAAAAAATTTGCCATGCCAATTTATACCGGGCTTGGCAACAGTTTTTATCTGCCTAAAAAGTTTCAGGTAATAGAAATGGACTGGTGGCAGGCTGCGTTGTTGCATAAGTTTCAAATAGTGTACACACCTGCACAACACGGTTCAGGGCGTGGTTTGCGTGATCGTAACCGGGCTTTGTGGGGGGGCTTTTCAATCATACATGAGACCGGTCACTGTTTTTTTGCAGGTGACACAGGTTATTCACCGCATTTCAAACAGATTCATGCCGAACTGGGAGCTCCCCGGATCGCTTTGCTTCCGATCGGCGCATATGAGCCGCGAGAGTTGATGCAATATATGCATATGAATCCTCAAGAAGCATTTCAGGCACATTTGGATCTGGCACCCCGTCGTTCACTGGCAATCCATTACCGGACTTTCCAGCTCACAGATGAAGGTCGTGAGCAGCCTGAACAGGACCTGAATATAGCCATGCAGAATTCATCCAAACTGTTAGGGCCATTTTATTGCATACGGGAAGGAAGACGCCTCATTGTTTAAGGTCTTTATTTTGTTCTTGTACAATAAGCTGAACTGCCACTACAGAAAGCATTAGCATGGCAATATTCATGACTACCGGATTAAACGCAGCTGTAAGTTGAAGAGGTGCTATACATATAATCAGCAGTAGCAGTCCTATAAGTCCGATGATATTTAAGCTATGCAAGAGAATAGATCTAGGCCATTTCAAGAAGAATAAACCGAACAGCATTTCGATGCTCCCGGACAGACCCAGCAAAATTTTAGCCAGAACCAGATCAAAGCCCATATTTTGCCAGATTATGATTTCATCAGGAGATTGAAACAGAATTTTGGGAACAAGCCCCTGATATAACCAGAGTAAGGCTAACGTGAGCTGAACGGTAAAGAGTGGATGCATAAAGATATGCCTGGCATTTATTAGCAGTGTCTTTTCAGAAATTATTTTTAATCGATTTCTTCAGGAGCAATATTCTCGCACATGGTGAGAATTTTCTGTGAAGAGTTAATGCTCTTATGCCTGACAAGCAAAAAAAGAAACCATACCAGATGGTTTCTTTTTAAAGGGTTTATTTCAGATTAAAGAAAGCCTGGCTGGCCATAGGCCGGGTCCGAATCACGTGCAGCCTGAGCATCAGCTACCTCTAATCCCAGTGCTTTAGCAACACCTTCACCATAAGCCGGGTCGCAGGCATAACAGTTACGGATATGGCGGTATTTAACAAAATCCAGCGCATCTCCCATTGCCCGTGCTGTATTTTCAAATAAAACCTGTTTTTGCTCAGTATTCATGAGAGCAAAAAGTGCACGTGGCTGACTGAAATAGTCTGCATCATCCTGACGATAATCCCAGTATGCTGCATCACCTGTAATCTTTAATGGCGGCTCTTTATACTGCGGCTGTTCCTGCCATTGACTGAAGCTGTTTGGCTCATAATGTGGCAGGCTACCATAGTTGGCATCAATCCGACCCTGTCCATCACGGTGGTTAGAATGTACCGGACAGCGTGGTTTATTCACCGGGATCTGCTGATAGTTTACTCCCAGACGGTAACGTTGGGCATCGGCATAATTAAATAGGCGTGCCTGCAGCATACGGTCAGGTGATACACTAATTCCCGGAACCAGATTACTTGGCGCAAAAGCTGACTGTTCTACATCCAGAAAGAAATTTTCCGGATTACGGTTCAGTTCAAATTCACCGACTTCAATCAGTGGATAATCGGCATGTGGCCAGATTTTTGTCAGGTCAAAAGGATGATATGGTACTTTCTCGGCATCTGCTTCTGGCATGACCTGAACATACATAGTCCATTTCGGATATTCACCCCGTTCAATGGCCTCATACAGGTCACGCTGGTGGCTTTCACGATCTTTTCCGATCAGTACTTCTGCTTCAGCATCTGTCAAGTTTTTAATACCCTGCTGGGTACGGAAGTGAAACTTCACCCAAAACCGTTCACTGCTGGCATTAATAAAGCTATAGGTGTGGCTGCCAAAACCATGCATATGTCGGTAGCTGGCAGGAATACCGCGTTCTGACATAACAATGGTGACCTGATGTAATGACTCAGGCAACAAGGTCCAGAAATCCCAGTTATAAGTGGCATTACGCATATTAGTGCGTGGGTCACGTTTAACAGCTTTATTCAAATCCGGGAATTTACGCGGGTCACGCAGAAAAAACACTGGCGTGTTGTTACCGACCATATCCCAGTTGCCTTCTTCAGTATAAAACTTCAAGGCAAAGCCACGAATATCACGTTCAGCATCAGCTGCTCCACGTTCACCTGCTACAGTGGTAAAACGTGCAAACATTTCAGTTTGTTTACCAATTTCAGAGAAAATGCTGGCACAGCTATACCGGGTAATATCTTGGGTGACAGTAAATGTTCCAAATGCACCGGAACCTTTAGCGTGCATACGGCGTTCAGGAATAACTTCACGGACAAAGTTGGCAAGTTTCTCATTGAGCCACATATCTTGGGCTAAAAGCGGACCGCGTGGGCCAGCAGTCATACTATTCTGGTTGTCTACAACGGGCGCACCGAAGTCTGTAGTTAAGTGGCTGACTGGACACTTTTTGATGTCTTGACTCATGCTATGCTCCATTCTTTGAATGTCTGGTGCAGTGGTGCTCTAAAATAGGACCAGTTCTTCTGACTAAACTACTGATCAAATCACTGTATTCTAGCTGCCACTGTTTCCAGTATCGGTAAGGAACCTTATATACCGGCATGTTCACTGCGTATTGGCTCTGCCTTGAACTACGAGCTATATAAACGTTCGGTATATCTGTTCTGTTAAGCATAATTTAGAGGTTATCTGATTGATTTACCAACGATAAAAATTAATGGTTTGTATAGGTAAAAACGATTATTATTTTATTTTTAATTAATTAATTAGATTTTAAGGGCTTAAGGGTAAAAAGCCGGAGATAGCGCGCCGGATATCTTGTTTCAGTTCAAACCAGTGCTGGTATTCCGGCTCCTGAAGCAGGGTCTGTGAAATCATGCCATAAATAATCCGGTGCAGATTGAGGGCAAGACTTTCGAGTTCTTGCCTAGGACAATTGCAGAGGTGCACAAGAACCTTACACCAGCTTTCTACATGTAAGCGATAGTGTTTTTGATAGGCAGACAAACTGGAAATCTGACGTTCAAGTAAAAATAAAGTGGCCCAAATGTGCTGTTCTTGCCAAATACTCTGAATCTGGAAATTAACCAGTGCTTCAATATATAACGCTAATTCTAAAGAAGCTTCTAAGGTATTGGCATACTGTTCTAGGGCTTTGGCCTGCTGTTTAATGTACTGATGGATGCAAAGTGCGGCCAGTTCATCTTTATCACCAAAGTATTCATAAAAAGTACCCAAGCCGACACCTGCCAGCTCAGTAATATCCCGAATAGTGATATCAGGGTAATCTTGAGTATCTAAAAGCCGAACAAAGCTTTCTAGTAAGGCGGCCTGAGTCATGCGCGCACGTGACTGTTGCGGTTTGCGGCGAGCTTTAAAGGCTGGTGTTTTCATATAGGAGAAACCGAACACTATATAGAGCTGATTCTTTTATACTGAAGAAAGATAAGAATGACTATATGGAAAGAAGAATGAATACATGGGCGACTCATCAAATCCAGAATCAGTTTGATGAACTTCAAGACTATAACCTGTTTGATACCGATCCGATATTACAGGAAATATTGCAACGCCATCAAAGTCAAGATCAGGCCAGGCTAAGCCAGTTAGGTACGATAGCCGGTTCTGCCGAATATTATCAGTATGCCGAACAGGCTAACCGCTATACACCGGAGCTTAAGGCGTTTGATGCACGTGGCCGGCGCTGTGATGTAATTGAGTTTCATCCGGCTTGGCATCAGTGGATGGTACTCAACCGCAGCTATGAAGTCCATGCCTATCCTTTTAGTAAACCAGATGATGCACAAGGCTGGCTGAACTGGGCAGCACGTTTTTATTTAAATGGGCAGATCGAATGCGGTAGTCTGTGTCCAACTGCCATGACGCTTGGCAGTATTCCCTTGCTACAGCGTGAACCGGCGCTATGGCAACAGCTGGGTGATAAATTACTGTCGCAGCATTATGATGCGCGCGACCTGCGCATAAGCCAGAAAAAATCAATCTGGTTAGGCATGGGCATGACTGAAAAACAAGGTGGTTCCGATGTGCGTGCCAACCAGACCAAAGCAGTACCAGTCGGACAGCACGGACGTGGGCAGGGTTATCTGATTACCGGTCATAAATGGTTTTTTTCAGCGCCGATGTGTGATGCACATCTGGTGGTCGCCAATACCGAACAAGATGGTTTGGCCTGTTTCTTTGTGCCGCGCTGGCTGGAGGATGGTCGCAAAAACAGTATTCATGTGCAGCGCTTAAAAGATAAGGTGGGTAACCGCAGTAATTCCAGTAGTGAAGTCGAATTTCAGGAGGCTTGGGGAATCATGCTGGGTGAGGCGGGCAGAGGTATTCCGACTATTATTGAAATGGCCGCATATACCCGGCTGACCTGTGTAGTAGGCAGTAGTGCCATGTTGCGTCAGGCACTGGTTCAGTGTCTAGCCTATACCCGGCAGCGTCAGGCTTTTGGTAAACCTCTGGCAGCACAGCCTCTCATGCAATCAGTACTGACCGATCTGGCATTGGAATCTGAAGCAGCAGTACAGTTAGCTATGCATCTGGCTTCCTGCTACCAGCAAGATGATCCGCTGTCTAAAGCCTGGCAACGTCTGATGACGCCAGCTGCAAAATTCTGGATCTGTAAAAGAGTGGTAGAACTGAGTGGCGAAGCAATGGAGGTTTTTGGAGGCAATGGCTACGTCGAAACCGGAATCATGGCACGTATTTTCAGGGAAGCACCGGTAAACTCAATCTGGGAAGGTTCAGGCAATGTAATGTGCCTGGATGTATTACGTGCGGTACAGCGTGACCGCGAATCTATAGAGATTTTAATACATTCATTTGCCGGAACTATTCAGGATGAACCATTGTTACAACAGGAATTACAGCAGTTGCTACAGCTTTTCGCACAAAGTCCAGATCAGCTGCAATTTATGGCACGGACTTTAGTGAGTCGCCTGGTCATTCTGGCACAAGCAGTACTATTGAAAAAATATGCTCCAGATTTTGTAGCAAATGCCTTTATCCAGACTCGCTATACGGCATTTCATGGTCGGGTTACAGGACTGATCGATCTCCATTTAGTTGATATGCAGCGTGTACTGGAACGGGCTTTTCCTGCTTAAAGTTTCTATAATTTTAAGGGTATAAAAAAGCATCTTGATGAGAGGGTAGCGTGACTTTAAAAAATACATACTGCCCCCATCAATATCTCTTGCCAGCAGAGTAAAATAGGCGATAATCTGCTGGCACAGGCTCTGTGTAAAAATAATACTCTGAATTAATCTGACCTGATAGGTAAACACTATGGCAAAAAGCAAGAAGCAGCCAGAAGTTATTATTCATAACTTTGTTGCTAAACATATGCATGAAGTCAACCGCAGTCATGTATTTACAGACCGCAAAAAAAATGCAAAACGCGGTTATAGCAAACATAAGCAAGGGCGATATTCTGATGATTATCGTCCTTCCTGTTTCAGCTTTGCAGCTTAAGTTAAGCTGACATTTATACCACCAGACGGCTAGATTTCACCATATCAGTCAGGCCATGCGTTTTAAAGTAATGCTCAAGCCAGCTTTTTACGACCAGCGGATTATTCATTCTCAGTACTTCTTCCAATAACTGTTCAGCATCACTAAACGGTGTATGACAGATTGCTTTTCGTACCCGTAAAATATTACTTGAACTCATGGAAAGAGTATTAAAGCCCATTGCCATTAACAGTACTGCCGAAAGTGGATCGCCTGCCATTTCTCCACAAATACTGATAGGTTTGTTATATTTCCGGCATTCTCCCACCAAGCGGTAGAGGGCTCGCAGTACTGAAGGATGAAAATGTGAATAGACATTGGCGACCCGAGGATTATTACGGTCAACTGCCAGCAAATATTGAGTCAGGTCATTCGAACCCACTGAAAAGAAATCTACCAGATCGGCGAATTCATCAATCTGTAACAGTACACTCGGTACTTCCACCATGATTCCAATTTTCGGTTTAGTGATCTTGACCTGCTCTTCTTCCTGAACCGCGACCCAGTCCCGTTCTAGCAGGTAAAGTACTTCTTCTACTTCACTGACACTGGTTACCATAGGCAGCAAAATGTGCAAATTGTTGAGTCCAATACTGGCTTTGAGCATAGCACGAATCTGTGAGGAAAAAATTTCCGGATGATCTAGTGTAAAACGCAGACCACGCCAGCCGAGCGCCGAATTTTCTTCTTCAATTGAAAAATATGGCAGATCTTTATCTGCACCAATGTCAAGCGTACGCATTACTACCGGTTTATTGGCAAAGTGGCTCAACTGCTGGCGGTAAATTGCACGCTGTTCTTCTTCACCCGGAAAACGGTCACGCAGCATAAACGGAATTTCAGAGCGGTACAGGCCTACACCTTTGGCGCCGCGCTGAACACCACGGACCACATCGATCATTAAACCAGTATTGACGTAAAGCGGAACCACATGTCCGTCTGGCGTGATCGCATCGCGGGTTTCATACTGTTTTAAATCCTTGGCGATCTGCTCTTCTTCTTTTTGCACATCTTTATAGCGCTGACGCAGGCGCCGTGGCGGATTAATAAAAATCCGGCCTTGATAGGCATCTACAATCATCTCGACATCATCAAGCGTATTAACGGGTAATTCGGTTACACCGACAACAGTCGGAATACCTAATGCCCGCGCTACAATCACCATATGTGAGTTGGTTGCACCTTCAGAGGTGACAATCGCAGCAATTTTATCGACAGGTAGCTCTACCAGTGCCGCCGTACTGATTTCTTCACCAATTAAAATACTGTCAGCACTTAGTTCACGGTGACCAGACTCAGCCTCCTGCAAATAAGCCAGAATACGTCGGCCTAAATCTTTTAAGTCTGCCACCCGTTCACGCAGATAATCATCTTCCATCAGGGAGAACAGATTAATATGTTTATCAATTACCCGGCGAACAGCGCCCTGTGCCCAGCTGCCATTTCGAATCAACTCTTTAATCTCGGCCGGCAGAGCATTTTCATCCAGCATCCGTAAAAAGACACTAAACAGCGCCCGTTCATCAGAAATCAGGGAATCCTGCATTTTCTCATCCAGTGCCTTGATTTCAGTACGCACTGACTGTACCGCCTGATCAAGTAAATTCAGCTCATCGCTAATATCTTCTGCTTCACGGTCAGGCACGGCAGCCAAATCAGCCGGAGGATATAAAATGATTGCACGGCCTAAGGCGATTCCACCTGCACCTGAAACGCCTTGAAAGGTTTTATAAGTGGTAGAGTTATTGAATTTTCGAAAGACATCAATATTGCCTACAGCATGGGCATGAGCAATAACGCCGGAGAGCTGTGCACACAGCGTGACTAGAAAAGACTCAGCCGCTTCACTGAAATCCTGTGATTCCCGGTTTTGTACGACCAACACACCCATCACCTTACGGCGATACATGACCGGCACTCCTAAAAAGGAGTTATAGATTTCCTCACCAGTTTCTGGCAAATATAAAAATCGTTCATGTTTAGGGGCATTGTCGAGGTTGACGATTTCCTCACGTTGACCGACCAGCCCAACCAGGCCTTCACCTACCTGTAACGAAACATTCCCGACAGATTCTGGCTTTAAACCTTTTGAAGCCATAAGCAGATAACGCTGATTGCGTTCATCTAGCAGATAAACCGAACACACATCCACATTCATGGCCTCGGCCACCCGGTTCACCATAATTTCCAAGGACTCATGCAGACTGACCGACGCATTGATTTCCTGCACAATACGTCTTAGGGTGTCCAGCTGCATGTTTGACATGGATGAATGCTCCAAATATTTTTAAATCTGTTTACTCTTTATAACAGCAGCCCTGACAAAAATCATTCGCGAAAATGCTGAATTTTCAGGATGGCTGCTGTGGTAACTGCATACACAATTCCATCATGGCCCTACGGTAAACATCCCGTTTAAAGTTTACCACCTGTCCGAGCGGATACCAGTAACTGACCCATTGCCACTGGTCGAATTCTGGCGGATTAGACAGGTCCAGCTGGATATGCTGGGAAGAGGCCACTAGTTTTAATAAAAACCACTTCTGCTTTTGTCCGATACATACAGGCTCTGAATCGGAGCGGATGTAACGGTGTGGCAAACGATAACGCAGCCAGCCTTTAGTCTGCGCAATAATTTCAACGTGTTCAGGCAATAAGCCGACTTCTTCTCTCAGTTCACGATAAAGTGCCTGCTCAGGGGTTTCTCCAAACTGGATCCCTCCTTGTGGAAATTGCCATGCATTGTGTCCAATGCGTTTTGCCCATAACACCTGTCCATCATCGTTTGCCAAAATGATCCCGACATTCGGTCGGAAACCTTCTGAGTCGATCATTTGGCTACCTAAATTTATCTATTGGCTTAACTTTGAAATCGGGGATGATAAATAACTGCATCCAGCTCGAAAAAAGATCAAAGTAAAATGTTAAAAATTGCTATGATCTTAACGAATTTCTATCGACTAGCGGAGATAGATTTACATTTTTTTGCTTTAAATTTCAGTTTTAACGAGAATTTTTATGAAATTGGCTTTATTTGATCTGGACCATACGCTCCTTAACACCGATTCTGACCATTCTTGGGGAGAATTTCTGGTCAATGAGGGACTGGTCGATCCGGTACGTCACCGTCAGATCAATGACAGCTTCTATGAAGACTATAAAGCTGGTCAGCTGGACCCGATTGCTTACAATGAATTTGTTTTTGAGTTTTTGACAAAACATGATTTACCTTACCTGACCGAATTGCATGAACGATTTATGCAAAAAGTTATTCGTGCACAAATGCGGCCTCAAGGGTTTGAAACTGTCAAAAAACATCAGGCATTGGGTCATGAAATTGTCGGGATTACCGCAACTTCAGACTTCATTACTGCGCCTATTTTCCGTGAATTCGGTATTACCGAGATTATTGCCACCAATGCAGAACTAATTGATCATCGGTATACTGGCAAGGTAACTGGAATAGCATGTTACCAGAAGGGTAAACTGGCTCGTCTGGAACAATGGTTAAATGGCCGTACAGTAACCGAATCGTGGGCTTATTCGGACTCAATTAATGACCGGTTTTTGCTCGAATATGCAAGCCATGCTATTGCAGTCAATCCGGATGAGCGCTTACAGGTCCTAGCCGAGGTGCAGGGATGGGAAATTCAGGACTGGTCAATCTAAGCTGTATATCCGGTTTAAAATATAGCACCTCGAGGTGCTATATTTTTATTTCTGTATTCATCATGTCGATCAGTTCCAGCATGGCTCTGGACTGGCTGCGCCCCGGGTGCCATACCAGACCCAGTTTACGGCTCATTTCCAGCGGAATATCCAAGCGTTGTAAATCCTGATTAATCAGGTTTTGTGGCAGGACGGACCAACCTAGACCGATTGAAACCAGCATGCGGATTGATTCTAATGGATTATTGCTCATTGTAATTTTAGGTTTTAACCCCTTCTTTTCAAATTCCGCAAGCGTAATCTGGCTGGTATAGGTCTGAATTGAAGGTAGCAGGCTCGGATAGGCGATCAGGTCTTCCAGCTTTAAGTTACTGCGCTGGGCGAGTGGGTGAAAAGGTGCGGCTACAAAAACCAAAGGATCATTCCAGATGGTACTGTAATTCAGACGACTATCTCCCTGTGGCGGCAAGGTTAAAAATGCCAGTTCCAGATCGCCCGCGAGCACCTGTTCGTGTGCCTGTTCAGAGTCAACAAAATGTACATCCAGTGTCACATCTGGAAATTGTTGTACATATTTCTTCAAATGATGGGGTAAGTGATGCAGTCCGATGTGATGACTGGTGCCAATTTTTAGGCGTCCCTGCACCTGACTTTGTTCATGACTCAAAGTATGGTGGATATCACCTAGCTCATTTAACCAGTTTTTGACTTTAGGCAAGAGAGAGTGGGCCGCATGAGTCGCCTGTACACCTCGTCCCGCAGATTCAAAAAGTTTAACTCCGAAGTAATCCTCCAGACTGTGGATACGTTTGGTCACCGCAGGCTGGGTGATAAATAGTTGCTCGGCAGCTTGGGAAATGGAACCAGTTTCCATTACCTTGACAAAGGCTTCGAAGGCGGCAAGATTCATGTGGATACTCTATCCTATAAGGATTTTTTATATATTCAGTATTATTTATAAAATTTAAGAAATAATAAAGCAAATCCGGTTTTAAATTATTTCTAATGAATAAAATTCTTTTAATTCCAAAAAGTTTAATAATTAATAAAAATGATAAATTAGATTTATGTAAAATAGCGATTATAATTTAAAATAATTTAGGAAATACCCAGTCCTTGGAGCACGTCGACATGGCAGGCAATCAATCAGCAGCAAAAACATTATATGACAAATTATGGGATGATCACTTGGTTTCCCAGCGGGATGATAGTTCATGTCTACTCTATATCGACCGTCATTTATTGCATGAAGTGACATCTCCGCAGGCTTTTGAGGGATTACAGCTAGCAGGCCGTCAACCTTGGCGCTTAAGTGCCAATGTTGCAACACCTGACCATAATGTACCTACCTCCAAGGCAGAGCGGGCACAGGGCATTGCCGGTATCGCAGATGAAACCTCACGAATTCAGGTGCAAACCCTAGATGACAACTGCAAGACATTTAATATTGTAGAATTTGGTATTAATGATATCCGTCAGGGAATTGTGCATGTAGTTGGGCCGGAGCAGGGTCTAACCTTACCAGGTATGACAGTAGTCTGTGGCGACTCACATACTGCAACTCATGGAGCATTTGGCTGTCTGGCTCATGGGATTGGTACATCAGAAGTTGAACATGTGCTGGCAACCCAGTGTCTGGTCCAGAAGAAAATGAAAAATATGCTGATTCGTGTCGATGGCCAGCTTGGTCAGGGTGTCACGCCAAAAGATGTAGTCCTGGCAATTATTGGCAAGATTGGTACCGCAGGTGGCACAGGCTATGCCATTGAATTTGGTGGTCAGGTTTTCCGTGACATGTCGATTGAAGGCCGTATGACTGTCTGCAATATGGCAATTGAGGCTGGTGCACGTGTAGGCATGGTCGCAGTCGATGAAAAAACCATTGAATACGTCAAAGGCCGTAATTATGCCCCGCAAGGTACAGAATGGGATCAGGCTGTGGCTTACTGGAATACCCTGCATTCGGATAGTGATGCAGTATTTGATACGGTAGTTGTATTACAGGGTGAAGAGATTGAACCACAGGTCTCATGGGGTACTTCACCTGAAATGGTTATTCCTGTATCGCAGGCTGTACCTATGTTAGAACAGGCTAAAGATGATGTACAACGCAATGACTGGACCCGTGCTTACCAGTATATGGGCTTAAATGGCGGACAGCCTTTGGCTGAAATCCAGCTGGACCGTGTCTTTATTGGTTCATGTACTAACTCCCGTATTGAAGATATCCGTGCAGCGGCAGAAGTTGTTAAAGGTCGCCAGGTTGCATCAAGCATCAAACAGGCGATGGTGGTGCCGGGTTCTGGTTTGGTAAAACAGCAGGCTGAGGCCGAAGGTCTTGATAGAATCTTTATTGAAGCAGGTTTCGAATGGCGTGAACCGGGCTGTTCCATGTGCTTGGCTATGAATGCAGACAAGTTACAGCCAGGCGAACACTGTGCTTCTACTTCTAACCGTAACTTTGAAGGCCGTCAGGGCAATGGTGGACGTACTCATCTGGTAAGTCCAGCGATGGCAGCTGCTGCGGCAATTGTCGGTCATTTTGTTGATGTTCGTTCTTTCTAAGGAGCACACCATGAAAGCATATACTGTTGAACAGGGAATCGTTGCGCCATTAGACCGTGCAAATGTTGATACTGATCTGATCATTCCAAAGCAGTTTTTAAAGTCCATCAAACGGACCGGTTTTGGTGATAACCTGTTTGATGAATTACGTTATCTGGATGAAGGCTATCCGGGTCAGGATAATTCAGTGCGTCCGATCAATCCGGATTTTGTCTTGAACCAGCCACGTTATCAGGATGCCAAAATTTTGTTGGCGCGTCAGAACTTTGGTTGTGGCTCCAGCCGTGAGCACGCACCTTGGGCGCTAAATGAATACGGCTTCCGTACCGTTATTGCGCCAAGCTTTGCTGATATTTTCTTTAATAACTGTTTTAAAAACGGCATGCTGCCGGTTATTTTACCTGAGTCAGTGGTCGATCAGTTATTTCAGGAAGTAAATACCCATGAAGGCTATCAGCTCACAGTAGACCTGGCCGCTCAGCAGGTGTGTACACCTGATGGTCAAAGCTTCAGTTTTGAGGTTGACCCGTTTCGCAAGCATTGTCTGTTAAACGGTTTTGATGATATCGGTCTGACTTTACAGGATGCAGATTTAATCCGTGAATATGAAGCGAAAATCCAAAAGTCACGTCCATGGGTTTTCAATAATATTCAAGGTTAAGCTCGACATTTAGGCGTAGCGCAGGAGTCCAAGTCTTGCTAACATGTTTGACTATAAAAATATTTATAGTTTCTCTATATATGAGGTTGGGCTCGGACGATGAACAGGATATTCGGCCATAGTGTTATTATCAGTTTATGTGGCGTGTTACTTAGTGCATGTCAAAGTACTCAGAACGCGGTAGACACTGTCCGTATTAAATATGCGGAAAAACCAGAATCTCAGACGAATGCGCTGATTTACTGTTCAGGAACAGAAAACTGTGAATTTGAGCGGATTAGTGATATTCAAATCGTTGATCCCTTAACACATCGGGTAAATTCGGAAGCAATTCGTGAAGGAATTGTACGTTTGCAGGGCAGTTCCCTCAGCCAGCCGAATCCGTTGTACCTATCAGTTCCAGCCAAACAGTATGAAGTGGTAATCCGTTTTTATCCTATATCGCAGGATCGGGCTGAAAAACTGCATGTCATTCATCAGTTCAAGGCTAATCAGCGCTATACCTTTCATATGTTTCGTGATCGTTCAAGCAGAACCGGAAGCTTGCTAAATGTTTCAGCACCTGATCCGCTCTGTGTCGATCTGCAACAGGAAAAACGCACGATTCGCCGGTTCTGCCGTCCTTATAATGTATTGACGGGTTTGGGCGAGTTTGTGGAAAAGAAACTTTAATCGCTCATCAGCTGTAGATATACGCTGGTTTTAAAATTATGGAAATGCATATGTCCAAACACATCCTCATTTTAGCTGGCGACGGCATCGGACCTGAAATTATTGCAGCAGCAGAACAGGTCCTTCACCGTGTGAATGAAAAGTTTAGTTTGGACTTGAGCTGGGAACAGGGACTGTTGGGCGGGGCCGCAATTGATGCACATGGTGAACCCTACCCTGAAGTTACCAGTCAGCAGGCAAAAAAGGCAGATGCGATTCTGCTTGGTGCTGTAGGTGGGCCTAAATGGGATACGATTGAACGTTCAATCCGTCCTGAGCGTGGTCTTCTTAAAATCCGTAGCGAGTTGAATCTGTTTGCTAATCTGCGTCCGGCAATTTTATATCCCCAGCTGGCAGATGCTTCAAGTTTAAAACCTGAGATTGTAGCTGGACTGGATATCCTGATCGTACGTGAGTTAACGGGTGGAATCTATTTTGGCCAGCCACGCGGAATCCGGGAACTGGAAAATGGTGAAAAGCAGGGTTATAACACCGATGTATACAGCGAATCTGAGATCAAGCGAATAGCTAAAGTCGCTTTTGAGATTGCTGGACTGCGTGGTGGAAAAGTCTGCTCGGTTGATAAAGCCAATGTACTTGAAGTCACTGAACTCTGGAAGCAAACAATAACTGCATTTCAGGCCGAGCAGTATCCAGAGGTCCAATTATCACATATGTATGTCGACAATGCAGCCATGCAGCTGGTACGTGCGCCAAAACAGTTTGATGTCATCGTAACCGGTAACCTGTTTGGGGATATTCTCTCTGATGAAGCTGCAATGCTGACCGGTTCGATTGGAATGCTGCCATCTGCCTCACTGGATGAACATGGTAAAGGTATGTATGAACCTTGTCATGGTTCAGCACCTGATATTGCCGGCCAGAATATTGCCAATCCGCTAGCCACTATTTTGTCGGTTGCCATGATGCTGCGCTATACTTTCCGTGAAGAAACTGCAGCTCAAGCGATTGAAGATGCAGTAGGCCAGGTATTAGACCAGGGCTTGCGTACTGCAGACATCATGTCACAAGGCATGCAGAAAATCGGAACTGCTGAAATGGGCCAGGCAGTAGTGCAGGCACTCGGCTAATTTAAAAAAGAAATAAAGAACGCAGCTTATGCTGCGTTTTTTATTTTAGTTATAGGATGAGCTAACAGGAACGGCCACGATATTGCACATCTTTGGCAATATTATTTTGAAGAATAAAACTGATCTGACAATACATATCAATTTCATAAGAGTTGGCACCTAAACTGGTAGGGGGGGCAATGACAGCTCCACCTGTGCCTACAGATTGCAGGCCAGACGGAATAGGTACAGCAAGGGGTCGCAAAATCGTATAGCTGAGCTGGTTTGTAGTCTGCACTGGTGAACCTTTAAGCTCATAGCCTAAAGCTGGCAGATTAATCTTGGCTTTAATCTGTTCAGCAGATTGCCCAATAAACTGTTCCAGATAAGTATCGAGATTTGGCTGTGCCTGATAGGTTGTGGTGCAGGCAGTCAATAAACCGGTAAAGCCCAGACCTAGGAAAACAAGTTTTAAACTGTTCATGATCTAACCTATAAATCAGAAAACAATATCAAGCTTAAGATTTTTAAAAACAATAAAGCGTTATAGAACAGTAAAACACGATAAAAGGCGGGATCAAATACAGGAATCTATAAAGAAATTCGGATAGGTAATTTATAAAATATAAAAACAGGTATAAAAAAAGCCACAAAATAGAGGTGGCTTTTTATATTTACTCAGACTTAGCGGGCACGATAAGTAATACGGCCTTTAGTTAAGTCATAAGGCGTCATTTCAACTTTAACGCTGTCGCCAGTCAAAATACGAATATAGTGCTTGCGCATTTTGCCAGAAATATGTGCAATCACTTCATGACCATTCTCTAAACGGACACGGAACATAGTATTAGGAAGCGTTTCGGTGACAACGCCTTCGAACTCAATGAGTTCCTCTTTATTGGCCATAGCCTACCTGATGATCAAATTGGAAAGGCGCAAATTATAGCCAATTTTTGTGTCAAACACAAGACACATCAGGCCTGTCGAGGTTCCAGCTGCTAGTAAATTAAGCGAAGTCATTTCATAAATATTTTCAACAAAAAATACCTGAATAGAGTTGTCAGTTCGGCCAATCACAGTTAATCTAAAATTAATGTTTTAAGTATAAATGAATAACATACAAGGAAGGGTATTGCGTGGGTCAGCTAACTGATGCATCGGTTGTGTTGCGATTTGGCTATCAAGCGATTCGTCGTGCGGGATTACCAACCGAAGAAATATTAACAAAAGCAGGCGTTGCACTGAATCAGGTTGAAATCAATGCACGTACACCTTTAAGCGCACAACATGCTTTCTGGACAGCAGCTGAAGAAGTCAGCAAAGACGCTGATATCGGGTTACATCTAGGTGAACATCTGCCGTTATATCGGGGCCAGGTAATTGAACATCTCTTTATTAGTAGTGATAATTTTGGCGAAGGCCTGAAACGGGCTTTGGCTTATCAGCGTCTGATCAGTGATGCTTTCCATGCCAAACTTATCATAGAAGAAGACAGCTGCTATTTAACAAACGGATCAGTAGCTTCTCCTGATAATCTGGTTAACCGCCATTTTTCTGAGTGTGCGATGTCAGGCGTGCTACGCTTCTTCAAATTTATTACCGAGGGGAATTTCACCCCGATCTTCATTGATTTTAATTTTAGTGAAGGCGCATCGCCAGATGAATACCTGAGGGTTTACGGTTGTCCAGTCAGTCTGGGCCAGAAAGAAACCCGCCTGTATTTTGAACCCTCTATTCTAGATTATCCCTTATGGCAGGCCGAGCCGGAATTATTACAGCTACATGAACAGCTGGCACTGGAAAAATTGCAGGAACTGGCGCGTTATGACCTGGTCGGAGAAGTGCGGCGTGCGATCGGCTCTACACTAGAAAGTGGTGAAACAACCTTGGAAACTGTAGCTGCCCAGTTGAATATCACGCCTCGACGCCTACGCACCCAACTGAGTGAAGCTAATACCAGTTTTCAGCAAATACTCTCTGATTACCGTTGCCGACTGGCAAAAAAGCTTCTTGCCAATACCAGTGAAAGTGTAGAACGCATTGTATATCTGACAGGCTTTTCTGAACCGAGTACCTTTTATCGGGCTTTTAAGCGCTGGACCAATGAAACGCCGGTAGAGTACCGAAAACGTAAACAGCGTTAAAAAAATGCCGGTCTGAGACCGGCATTTTCTATTCTGGCAAGTTAAGCCAATGTGGGCCAAGTGGTAATTGCGGTAATGCAAACTGCTCGGGATAATAAGCCTGAATAAAATACAGTCCATCTGCAGGGGCGGTCATTCCTGCAGCACGGCGGTCTTCTGCTGCAAAAATACTATCAATATGGCCAATGTCATACATGCCTTGTCCGACTTCTAGCAAACAACCTACAATATTTCTGACCATATGATGCAGAAAACCATTGGCCTGTATATCTAGGACCAGATAACGTCCGTGCTCGAACAGCTCGCAGTGAGTTACATCACGTATCGGCTGGTTAGACTGGCAGGCAGCAGCACGAAAGCTTTCAAAATTATGTACACCACGAAACTTTTTTGCAGCTTCCTTCATCTTTTCAATATCAAGCTGCTGATAAACATGAGTCACCTGTTTATGCAGTAAGGCAGGCCGATATGGGGCATTGTAAATGACATAACGATAGCGGCGGGCACAGGCCTTGAATCGGGCATGAAAATCTTCACCCATGGGTTGTAACCACTGTAGTGCAATATCTTTTGGTAACTGGCTGTTTGAACCCATCATCCAGCCACGTTCCGTGCGAATGGCATGGGTATCAAAGTGTGCAACCATATTAGTGGCATGTACACCAGCATCAGTACGCCCGGCACCATGCAGAATAATTTTTTCATCGGCAATTTTACTTAAAACCCGCTCCAGAGTTTCTTGCACACTCGGGACACCGGCCTGCTGAGTTTGCCAGCCCCGATAGCGAATGCCGCAAAACTCTATACCGACTGCATAACGTTGCATACTGTTCCTCTTTTAAGACTGCGTAGACCAGCCCTGATACCGTTGCTCGCAAGATGGATATTTTAAATAGATTTGCAGGGCTTTTGCAT
Organism: Acinetobacter sp. UNC436CL71CviS28; assembly: GCF_000620525.1. NCBI lineage: Bacteria > Pseudomonadati > Pseudomonadota > Gammaproteobacteria > Moraxellales > Moraxellaceae > Acinetobacter > Acinetobacter sp. UNC436CL71CviS28. The sequence continues at coordinate 140,757 of NZ_JIBB01000002.1, read as the reverse complement.
AAAGATCTGCATTGCTATATGTATTATTGACTAAAATATTGGCTTGTTTAACCCAGCTACTGACTGCATAGCGTTGATCCATGCTGCCAAAAGGAACCTGAGTAGCCAGAACAGGTAAGCAGCCCTTATGCTGAAATTTTTGCAAGCATTCGATAACAGCCTGGTTAACTGCCAGATTTCCTGTGCCAAAACCTTGTAGAATTAAAAAGTGTGGGGGTTCATCTTGTAATAAGCTTAAATTCTTGATGAGATGTTCTACAGGCTGGGGCTGAAGTTGCCAGCTGATCAGGTTAAAACTCATCGCCTGTTCAATTATGTCATCCTGGACGGAAATCTCTTCCTTATAAACAGGGAAATCTTGGTCAGCCTCTATTCCTTTAAAAGCATCCAGCTCAGTAGTATGCATTTTCATGACAGACTGGGCATGAAAAACCTGCTGGTGAAATGCTAGATAGACTCCGGCTGGTTTGCGGGAAACCTGTTCCAAGGCAAAATATAGATTATCGACAGCATCTGTAAATACCCGGGGGGCATTGCCTTGGATATCAAGCAACGGATACTGACTACCGGTTAATATTACATGGCAAGACTGGCCTAAAAAACGTGCCAGCAATGCTGCAGCATAACTTAACGTATCTGTACCATGGATCACCACAAAGTAAGTGTAGCGTACTTTAAGCTGCTGTATATACTGTACAAGCAAAAGCCAGTCAGCAGCACTGCAAGCACTACTATCTTTAATTAAGGGTGCAGCAAGACAGTCGACCTGATACTTGGCAGGAAGAGTATTTTGCAGTTTAGGGAGAAATTCTGTTTCCGGCATGGGCGTCAATGGCTCACCTACACAGCCGAAAGTTCCTCCCATATAAAGTAAAGCAATCTTTTTCATCATAAAAAAAGGCAGTCATATGACTGCCCTATACTAAATTGAACACACTCAAGAAGCTATTTGATTGAGTATTTTTTTTGACTGTTCTTGCTGTTCAGGATTGAACTGGTCCTGATTCTGACTAAGCAGATGACGTGCAGACTCATAGGCGCCCAACTCGACATAGCGCTGCGCCAATTCCAGATCCAAATTAATGGCATTGATCTGTGCCAATTCGGGAAATGCCTGAACTAGGGGATCATTCTGGTGAATATCAGTTGTTGAAACTACAGCTGATGTCTCAGAAGCATGAACAGATGAAACTTGTGGCTCAGACAGGGCAGGTTCAGTCGAAATTTCAACGGGTTCAAGTTTGAAATCTAAACCGGATGCTGGAGCATGGGTTGCTGACGGAACCGTTTCAAAATCAAGAGTTACCGGTTTGACACTTTCAGGTTTCTCTTCCTCTTGAGGACTCAGATGAAGCTCACCAAAATTGAAGTCCAGCGCAAGTGGTACGGACTGGTTTTGACTTTGCTCCTGAGCAAGAGCTGTCTTGTCTGTAGATCGCTCTTCTTGACTCTCAAGTGGGAAAGAAAAATCAACAGTTCTATCTTGATCAAGGACAGTGGCTTGTGGCGGCTGTTCGGTTTCTGTTGGTTTAGTGTTGATTTCACCGAAATTAAACTCTAAGGGCGCAAGTTCAACTACAGCTTCTTTGGGTTGTACAGATGGGGCTGGTTCTGCCTGTAACTCATCAAATGAAGGCGTTAAAACGGGAATATTTACCGGAGCTTGCTGTACCAGAGCATCAAAATCAGCACTATTGTGTGCATGTGGCTGTGATAGAGTGACAGGAGCAGGGTCAGGAACATCTGTTGTTACAGCGAACTCGATCGCATCAGGTTGCTGTTGCTGATTATAAGCTTGATACTTCTGTTCTGCCTGTCTGGCAATTTCCTCTAATCCCAAAGAGTGAAGATGCTGAATCAGCTGATTTATGGCAAATTCATCTTTTTGGTCTAGATGAATTTTAAGTAATAATAAATATAATTCATGCTGAGTGTTATCACGGTTTAGTGCCTGATTAATCTGTGCTTCAGCAGAAAAGTAATTACGCTGTTCAATCAGATTCTCAATTTTACGATGAACATCAGCAGGAATAGGGGTGGACGTTTTTTGTTGAGTTGCTATCGGATCTTCTACAATGCGAGCCGCTTTACGCTTGTGAGTAGTTTTAACTGCTTTGGTTTTTGCAACTTTTTTAGACGCTTTTTTCCGTGAACTTCCTTTTGTTGCAGAACTGTCATCCTGCTGGGCCGCTTCACGTTTTTTAAGAAAAATTGCGATGACCAAGAGCAGGACAAATGGAATCACATACAACAACATAATTTAAACCCCTTAATACTGAACCATCATGGCAGCTAATTTCTGATTGAAATCTTTTTAACTGCGTCTTGACCTATTTTTTTGTCTGCTGTGCTTTGAGTTGCTGTTCGAGCTGCGCCAGCCGGGCATTTAATAATTGGATCTTATGATCCTTTTTCTGTAATGCCAGATCCAGCTGCGTTACGTTCTTCTGTAATTTAACGGTTTTTTCACGAGCTGTCATAACTTTTAATACTAAATCCGCACTGCTCATGGACTGGTCGTTATTTCTTTTAGCATTTCCTTGAGCTGTATTTTTTGTACTTTCAGCGACCAAGCTCATTTCTGCTTCATTTAGACGGTATTTTGTCTTAGGTGAATAAGAAGGAGAAACAGCTTTGGGACGAGATTTATTCTGTGTCATCACAGGTTGAGTGTTTAAATTTAAAACTGCACCACGACGTAACCGGTTCACATCTCCCTGAATAAATGCATGCTGATTCGCTTCCTTGATTTGCTGCATTACGTTTGTAACAGGCTGTTGGGTTTGGGCTGCAACCTGTGATGCAATGGTCCAGAGTGACTCATTATTTCGAACTACATAAGTATGGGGCTGTTCTACCGGAGCCCTGCTACTGGTAGTAGAAGTGATTGCTGGTTTTACAGCTAATTTCCGTTGTTGGGGTTCAGCAGTTTTCTTGGCGCTAGGTCCTGTTTTTGCTGTTAATGCAGACTGCGTAGTGGGGTTCGGTCTGGCAGAAGCTGTTGTGCTAGGCCTTGTATTAGGTGTAGCGGAAAGCTGCGTTTTATTTCTCAGTGCCTGCTCTTGTCTATGAAGTGTATCTTTTGGCTGTACGATAGAAGATGCAACCGAACTTGGCTGCTGAACGATAGAAATAGCCGAACCACTTAATGCAGGGGGACGGCTGTTATTGATTAACAATGGCCGGTCCTGCTTGCTAGGGAGCGGGCTACGGCTTTTCTGCTGGGTGACCTGATACGCCGTACTCTCTGGCAAATTCAGGGCAATATCTTTTTCAGTAACCATGACAGGCACAAGTGGTTTTTCATTAACCGAGGCTCGCAATGGCACTGTCTGGCTAGGTTTAAGTGTGGTTTTTATGTGCTGTAGCCGGGTAGCATTTCCTTCTTTAACCTTAACCACAATGTTCAGTTCGGAACTGGTGAGAGGGCGAGAAGAGGTAATCACGATGACACCAGCGCCCTGACCGTTACGACGGTTAAAAAAATTAAGATGACCCGGTGGCTGATGCTGAATTCCCAAGCCCGCCAGATCTTCTGGGCTGGCAAGGCTGACCTGCATGTTTTCATCTGTATCGGCTTGGCTGAAAGCCATTTCTGCATACAGAAGCTCTCCAGGTGCGGACTGCACTTGAATTGGTTCAATGATGATCGCAGAAGCTGTTTGCGATGTCATGATGGCTAGGACAGCAATTTTTAATTTCTTATAAACAGTCATCTTGATCTGGAGCTTGAAAACAATGCAAACACAAAAAGTATACATGATCTTGCCATAAAGGCAGTGGAAATTATTCAAACTACAATTACAAAAAACCGGCCATGGTCGACCGGTTCTATTTATTAAAATACTTAAAATTAATTAAACATTTTTATAGTCAATTAAAATGCGAAGCATACGACGCAAAGGTTCGGCAGCTCCCCAAAGTAACTGGTCACCTACAGTAAAAGCACCTAAATATTCTTTACCCATATTCAGTTTACGCAGTCGACCTACTGGCACAGATAAAGTACCTGTAACTGCTACTGGAGTCAGATCAGTCATTGAGGCTTCACGGGTATTTGGCACCACCTTGGCCCACTCGTTTGAAGAACGGATCATATCTTCAATTTCATCAAGAGGTACATCTTTTCTGAGCTTGATGGTGAGAGCCTGAGAGTGACAACGCATTGCGCCAATACGTACACAGTGCCCGTCAATAGGTACTATCTGTGAATTTCCCAGAATTTTATTGGTTTCGGCCTGACCTTTCCATTCTTCTTTCGACTGACCATTTTCAAGCTGCTTGTCGATGTATGGAATTAGTGAACCGGCCAGTGGCACACCGAAGTTGGCTGAAGGGAAACCTTCACCACGTTGCAAGTCTGCAATCTTGCGGTCAATATCTAGAATAGCTGACTTGGGATCATCGAGCAGATCTTTACTATTATTATATAAATATCCCATGCCGGTGATCAGTTCACGCATGTTCTGTGCACCTGCACCTGAAGCTGCCTGATAGGTCATGGCACTCATCCACTCCACCAGATTATGCTGGAACAGTGAACCTAGGCCCATCAGCATTAGGGAAACGGTACAGTTGCCACCTACAAATATTTTGGTGCCTTTAACCAGCGCATCCTTAATCACGTTGAGATTGACCGGGTCTAGGACAATAATGGCATCATCACTCATGCGCAGGGTCGAGGCCGCATCAATCCAGTAACCCTTCCAGCCTTCCGCTTTCAGTTTAGGAAAGACTTCAGAGGTATAGTCGCCACCCTGACAGGTAATAATGACATCCATCTGCTTCAGACTGCTAATGTCTGAAGCATCCATAAGTGCTGGGGCAGTTTTACCACCAAATACAGGTGCTTCACCACCTGCATTACTGGTAGAAAAATAGAATGGCTCAAAATGAGCAAAATCATTCTCTTCAACCATACGTTGCATAAGGACAGAACCAACCATCCCGCGCCAACCGACCAGACCTACTTTCATTGTCTCTTTGCCTCGGTGCGTTAAAAAATTAAAGGGGGTTTGAGTGTAACAAAAGTGTTTGCAACTTCAAGCACTACATAAATAATATTGTGAATAATTTTATAACTGTGCTACATAGAGCAGATAGTAGAACGCTAACTTGTTTGATTTATTCAAAAAATTATAAATTATTGGTGTGAATATGATCTGGATAGAAATTATGGCCGGTATGGTGATCTGGCTCAGCTTCTGGTCCTTGATCCCCCGTGACGAATGGTGGATTCGTGGTGCAGATTTTCCACGGCTACAGTTATTATCAGCAGGTATGGTCATACTTGTTTTAATGCTGGTTTGGGAGGCGGACTGGACTATATGGCGTGAAATCTGGATTGTTGGCCTGATTGCAGCGATTGCCTATCAGCTAAAAATGGTTTTGCCTTATACATTTGTCTGGAAAAAACAGGTCAAAAAGGTCAAACCAGAACAGCTGGATCCCGAACGGCAGATTTCACTGATCGTTTCGAACGTTCTGACCCCTAATACTCAATATCACCTATTGATTGAGCAGATTCAAAAATATCAGCCAGACATAGTACTTACCTTGGAAACTGATCAGACCTGGCAAAATGAACTATCAGGAATCGAAAAAGATTATCCCTTCCGGGTAGCTGTACCACTTGATAATTTATATGGCATGCATCTGTACAGCCGTTTAAAGCTTGAAGATACTGAAGTCAAATTTATTTTAAGTGATGAAATTCCTTCCATCCATACCACTGTACGTTTACGTTCAGGACAACCGGTACAGCTATTCTGTCTACATCCCAAACCGCCAAGTCCAACTGAGGCCAAAGATTCAACCTTGCGTGATGCTGAACTGCTGATTGTGGGTGATCAGATTAAAGACATGGACAAGAGCTGTATTGTAATGGGCGACCTAAATGATGTGGCTTGGTCACGTACAACACGCTTGTTTCAGCGTATTAGCGGTTTACTGGACCCGCGGGTAGGCCGGCATTTTGTAAATACCTTTCATGCCAATTATCCTTTATTTCGCTGGTCGTTAGACCATGTTTTTCATAGTACTGATTTTGCTTTGGTTGATATGCAGCGGCTAAGTCATGTCGGCTCTGACCACTTTCCAGTTTATATCGTTTTACAAAGTGGCCGCGTTTTTGAGCAGTCACAGCAAGAACTGGAGCAGAGTGCAGCCGATGAGCAGGAAGCGCAAGAAGCCATCGAACAGGGGGTTGCCAAAGCTGAACAGGAAGAAAAAAAATTAACAGATGAAATTGTAGAGCCTTATAAAGAACAAGTACCTACACCTACTTTCAAGCCATAGAAAAGTGTACGAAATTGCTTACATCGATTTAGGCGCCAAACGGCTAGCAGCAACACAAAGTATAGCTTACTCTAAGTCTATCAGCACAAGGAACTGGGAATGGAAAATCCCTTAAGGATAGTTAAATGCTGATGGTATACATCAAGGATAAGATGTTGGTAGGGAAAACCACTCTATAAGAATAAAGTAAGTTGAAAGCACAACCTCATGTACCCGAGTTTTGCAGGAAGCAGAACTCGGGTTTATGTTTTAGAGTATAGCTTGAAATCAAGTTTAAGCCATTTGAAATTTAAGCAACCGTATTAAAAATCTACTGGATAGATTAAATACTATTAATCTTTTAGTTTACAGTATTTCAATATTGCTGCTCTTTAGAATTGATCACCTGCTGATATAAATCCAGTGTCTGCTGACACATATCACTCAGGCTAAACAGGGTGACAGGTGAAACCTGCTGTGGCTGTTCAATATGCTGTTTAATGGTGCCAAGTAAATTATTCATATCTTCGGAGGGAATTAGTCCCTGCGGATAAAGTTCTGCCAGAATTTCAGCCACACCCCCGCGATTCCAGCCAATAACTGGTGTTCCAACTGATAAAGCTTCTAAAGCAGTACGACCAAAAGTTTCTGCCTGAGTTGAAAGTGACAACACTACATCTGAGAAAGCCAGCCATTCGCGGATATCGGAACGATGGCCGACAAACGTAATATCATCGCCCAGTCCTTTGTTTTGAATAGTGTTAGCCAGCTCTTCTAGATAGGCCTGTTTTTTCGGGTCGGCGCCGCCTACAACGACAGCGTGTAATTGTGGATAAAAGGGTTTAAGCGCAGCCATCACTTCAATGAGTACTTCATGACCTTTCAAGCGGGTAATCCGTCCGGGCAGACAGAGCAGAAATTTATGCTCAAGTTGAGGATAATCTACAAAAGCCTGATGAATCCACTGCGCTGATGGCTGATAGCCATGTGGAAAAGCTTTGGGATCGATACCCCGGTAAATCCGTACAATATCTTGAGGCGGGCAGTTTTTATAATGTTCAGTAATGTACTGCACCACGCTATCGGAAACTGCGATGACTTTCTCTGCCTGAGTCATGATCGCACTATAACGGTTAACTGAATAAAATCCGTGTACAGTACTGATCAGATGTGGACGTTGTGAAGCGGGTATGCCGCGTAGGGCAAAATGTATCAGCCAAGCCGGTACGCGCGAGCGTACATGAACAATATCTGGTTGATACTGCATAATTAATTTTCGAAGTGAGCGAATTTGCCATAAACTGGACAATGATTTCTTGTGAACAGGCAATGTTAAGTGAGTAGAACCCTCGGCTTCTAACTGGGCCACCAGCCGGCCACCATTGGACACGACCAGAGATTGATGACCTTGGCTGACCAGTGCCCGTGCAATTTCAAGTGTCCCGCGCTCTACACCGCCACTATTGAGCTCTGGAAGCAGTTGCATCACTTTCATATTTATTCTCTTGTTAAATAGGGGGCTCATTGCACTGTTGAATTACTATTTTCAATAGCTCAATAAATTTTGTCATAGCCTTCTGGACGGCTTTTAAAACGGCGATGAAACCACATGTACTGTGTAGGCGCAATCCGTAGCTGTTGCGCAATAATGGAATTTACCCGGGTTGCATCAGCTACTTCGTCTTCACTTGGAAACTGCTCAAGTGCGGGCTCAAGCAAGATACGGTACTTGGGATCCTTAATATCACCATAACGATAAAAATATAAGGGGATGGCAACTGCCCTGGAAATTTTCAATAAGCGCCGATGAGCAGTCACTGTAGCGGCAGGCACTCCGAAAAAAGGCGCCATTACACCCTGTTTTAATCCAAAATCCTGATCCGGACTATACCAGATCGCACGGCCATTTTTCAGGTGTCGAATGAGGCCGCGCATGTCATCATGATCAATCTGATGGGTATAGATGGTTGCCCGGCAGCGGTAAATCAGCATATCTAAAAGCGGATTATTTTGAGGGCGGTACACCACATCTGGACTGAAATATTGAGAGCAGATATAACCGCCAGCATCTAGCAAGGTGCTATGGGTACCAAGCAGTAATACACCTTGCTGTCGGGCTTGTGCCTGGTTTAAGTATTCAAGTCCTTCAATACTCACCCGGCCATTAAACCAGGTAGGGCTATACCAGGCATTCAAGGTTTCAAAAACCCCCAGCATCATGTCAATAAATACCTCACGGGCCTGCTGCTGAACTTGTTCCTCTGTCCACTCTGGAAAGCATACTTCAAGATTACGGACAGTAGTTTTTCGACGTGATTTTAGCCGTTCAAATGCTACATTGCCCAGAAATTTTGCCATACGGTGCTGGACTGCCCAAGGTAGTATTGCCAGTAACATCAGAAAGACAATCGCAAGCCAAATGCCCCAATACTGTGGTAACAAAAAAGACCACTGAAATTCACCTGGCGTATAGTGCTGCTTCTTGCTCATAAATCCTGACAATACTGTGCCTCAAAAGTGCCGACAGTTTAGCATGAACTGTTTTTGAAAAGAAAAACCGCTGTCCGTTACCTGAAACACTTAATTGGTAGCACTTCTTATCTGGTTACATACGTGTTTTACCGCTAAATATGAAAGAACAAAAATTCAAATAAAGAAGGAGACAGTACATGAAACAGTTTCGTCTGATTCATGGAGATATTACCGGAATTAGAATTGATGCCATAGTAAATGCAGCCAATAGTACCCTGCTGGGAGGTCATGGTGTAGATGGTGCCATTCATCAGGCTGGTGGGGCTGATATAATTGAAGAGTGCAGACAGATTAGGGCACGCCAAGGAAGCTGCACAGTCGGTGAAGCTGTAATGACAACTGGGGGCCGCTTGCCAGCCCAGTATGTGATTCATACTGTCGGGCCAATATGGGAAGAGGGAAAGGCAAATGAGCGTACACTACTCTCGCAGGCTTACCAAAACAGTTTTGCATTGGCTGAACAGCACTATCTGACTGGCATTGCCTATCCCAACATATCAACAGGTGTATATCGCTTTCCTAAGGTGGAAGCAGCTGCCATAGCTATTGATACTCTGATTCCACTATTAAAAAATTCGGAAACAGTACAGGAAGTTGCACTGGTATGTTTTGATCTGGAGAATTTTGAATTGTATGAAGAATTATTAAAGCAGCGGCTCCTGGAACAGCAGGAACTCAAATTGAAAATTGAAGCCTGAACCTGTATCTGGTAACAAGTTCAGGCTATTTGTTTAGCCGTTTTGCGACATTGCTTCAAGCTCAGTCCAGCGGTCCAGTTTTTCAAGCAAGAGCTCTTCAATTTCTGACAAACGCTGTGAAGCCTGTGTTGCTGCATCTGCATCTGTTACAAACCAGGAACCATCTGCCAGTTTTTCATTTAATTGAGCCTGTTCCGCTTCAAGCTGCTCAATTTCGGCAGGGAGCTGTTCCAGTTCCCGCTGATCCTTGTAACTCAGCTTTGCCTTTTTAGGCATGGTTACGGTCTCTGCTTTTGCTTGAGCTTTTTTTACATCCGCTTTTTGGTCTACTACTTTCTGGTCTGGCCGCTGCATCAGATAATCCTGATAGCCACCCACATATTCTTCAATGTGGCCTTTGCCATCAAAGACCCAAGTCGATGTTACGACATTATCCATAAAGGCACGGTCATGGCTGATCAGAAGCAGCGTACCTTTATATTCAGCCAGCATTTCCTCAAGCAGCTCCAATGTAACCATATCGAGGTCATTGGTTGGCTCGTCCATGACAATCAGGTTAGACGGTTTAAGCAGTAATTTAGCCAGCAATACGCGGTTCCGCTCTCCTCCTGATAGTGCTTTAACTGGTGTGCGGGCACGCTCTGGTGAAAACAGGAAGTCCTGCAGGTAACTGTAAATATGACGGCGCTGGCCATTTACATCGACGAAATCTGAGCCTTCGGATACATTCTCTGAAACTGATTTCTCCAGATCAAGCTGGTTACGTAGCTGATCGAAGTAAGCCACTTCTAGCTGGGTACCGACCTTGACTGTACCTTGATGTGGAATATCACCGAGTATTGCCTTGATCAGGGTGGTTTTGCCCACACCGTTGTCGCCGACCAGACCAATACGGTCGCCACGCAGTACAATCGCCGAGAAATCCTTAATTAACACCTGGTCATCATAAGAAACACTGAGATGCTCAATATCAAATACCAGTTTGCCAGACCGTTGAGCTTCCTGTACCCCCATATTGACTTTGCCCTGTTGGAAGCGGCGTGCCTTGGATTCTTCACGTAAAGTCTTTAATGCACGGACACGGCCTTCGTTACGGGTACGTCTGGCTTTAATACCCTGACGAATCCAGGCTTCTTCTTCAGCCAGTTTTTTCTCGAACAGGGCATTTTGTTTTTCTTCTGCTTCAAGCTGTTGGGCTTTCAGGTCCAGATAACGTGAATAATTTCCTTCAAAGCTGCGTAGGGTACCACGGTCAAGTTCGACAATACGGGTAGCCAGCCGGTCAACAAAAGAACGGTCATGTGAAATAAACAGTAAGGTCAGATTATTCTGATCCATAAGAAATTTTTCTAGCCATTCAATACTCTCGACATCCAGATGGTTGGTCGGTTCGTCAAGCAGCAGTACATCCGGCTGGGTAAGCAGTGCACGGGCCAAAAGAACCCGGCGCTTACGTCCACCTGACAGATCAGCCAGATCAGCATCCGGATCTAATCCCATCTTGCTAAGAATATTATTGACCTTGTTTTCTAATGCCCAGCCATCAAGCTGATCCATTTTATGCTGTAGCAGGCCCATACGGTCACAGGCTTCCATATCACCAAGTACGCAGGCATCACTGGCTTCATGATAATCCTTGAGTACCTGGGCAGCTTCGCCTGCTCCGTCGGCTACAATGTCAGCAACCTTGCCCGAATCCATCGGTACATCTTGGGCCAGCATTGAAATTGTTACGCCATTTTGTATTGAAACTTCACCACGGTCAGGTAGCAGGCTTCCCTCGATCAGCTTAAGTAAAGTAGACTTACCTTCACCGTTACGGCCAATCAAACATACCCGTTCGCCACGTTCTAATGTAAAGTTCGCGCCATCGAGTAGGGCGGGTCCACCAAATGCAAGCTGGACATCCCTTAAAGTAATATAGGCCATAGTGTTTCCTGAAAAAATCCGTGAGGAGTATTAAATGACTAAACAAACATACCATAATAATCAGGCGACATTTTCCGCACCCATTGAAGATTTGCAAGTAAGAATTGCATTTCTGGATGATTTAGTTGAACAGCTCAATGAACAGGTCACCCGACAGAGTGTCGAGATTACCCATCTGAAGCAGCAAATGCAGCTACTTTATCAGCGTGTTGAAGCTGCTGATCTTTCAGAAGGTATTGCCCCGTTTGATCCTTCTACCAATATTCCCCCACACTATTAATCTGAAATTCATTTGACCTTGAACTGAAATACAGCTGTAATGCAGCGCGCTGTGTTACAACTGCTGAAAATACCATGAATAAAGTCATACTCTTTGATCTTGAACAAAATAAGCCAGCTGCCAGTCTGCTGCGTGAACTGCTTCAGCACTATTCAACCCTGTATCTGTTCAACTGCCAGAAACAGTTTGAATATGCACTGGTTGACCTGACAGAGCTGGCTGGCTGGATTCAGTCAGGCCGGATTGTGATACTGGAAACTGCAGAAGCAGATTTTAAAGAGTTTGAATATGCGTTAGTCGTGGGGCAGTGTCTGGCTCTTCTGGAAGCTGAAGTGCATGTTGATGTTATTTCAGCAATGCCAGAAAGTGAGTTACTGGTGCAGCTGCTGGGCGCTTCGGCAGTCAGTTGCAGCCTGATAAAAATGGAAGCTTCTGCACAACAGAAGTCAAGAACTGTAATTTACAGGTTGCCGAGCAGAGAAGCCTTTGAAAAAAAGCCTCAGCTGCAGCTCGTTAAAAAATATTGTGATCTGTTAGGGAAAATGCCGGGTAAACCGGCAACTATACAGGGCTTAAAGCATTCAATTATCAGTAGTTTAAATATATTCGCTGAAACAGCACAGCAGCTGGTGGGACTATTGATCAATCTGAAAATTGTCAGGTCACAGGATGGACACGTGTCATATCGCAAAAGAATACTGGCACACTGGCTGAACTTAAAGCTTGAAGAGTATATGCGGGCAGAAGTGCACACGATGCCTTTACCTTCACAGCCTTCTGTTGAAACTTTTGATATCCACACTACTGAAATTTCAACAAATTCATCTGCATCACTCGAAGCTGCTTTAAAACAGCAGCGCCATACGGAAGACCTGTATTCAGAATTTGCCCGTGTTGATCCGCTGCAATGGCAGATTATACGTCAGCTGAATCAGGCGGGACATAAAAAACCTGACAATATCTATGCCTTGCGTGATCTGTTAAAAAGCATTTTTCCAGAGGCCAATATCCAGCTGCTACTGAAGGAAATGCTTGAAAAAGGCTATATTTATTGGGATGGATATAAAATGCATTATAGTCCGGAAATTCTACTGCATTAGTATTTTGAATGTTAAAACTTCTGAGCTAGAACTAAGTTTAAATCAGTATTGAAACAATAGATTTAGATGAAGAGAAGGCATTTTAAACTGTTAGGCTGCCTAAAACAGAAGCTAATTTGAACAGCTGAAAATCTGGTACTAAATGCTTTTTATATTGAAAAAAACAAATTTATACAGAAATCATATGTTTTCTTCATTTATAGTCCCGAACAGCTCCAGCATTAATTTATTCAGTAAACTTGCGTTTTATATTGGCCTTGTGCAACTCTAATAAAGGAATAAAAAGGTTGAACTATGGAAAACGTTGGAATTTGGGTCGCAATCGTCATTATTGTTTTTGTGTTTGGATCTATTGTCGGGTTAAGAGTTAGCCCGCGAGAAAAAGCACTCGGCCTGATGCGAGAAAAAGCCCGTAAGATTGGCCTGCATCCACGACTGGTTGCAGCCCCTGCCTGGACTAAAATTCCGATGGCTACAGAAAACCGTGCCAGTATGGTAGCTTATTACAGCATCCTGATTCCAGATGCCCGTCTGCCTTTAATGCGGGCGCGTGTTGTTGACCAGAAACTTAAAGTCATCGAGGGAGATCAAAGCTTGGATGATTCTCCCATTGCATTAAAAGGGATTTATGCTATTGATATGCAGGCAAACTGTGTTGGAATTTACTGGGATGAAGAAACTGATCTCAGGGCTACACAGTTAGAAGATATCAAAGCTTATCTGCATGCTTTGGCTGCTCACTAATCTCTTAATTTATCTACAGGAATAACAGTTAATTATGGCGAATGCTCCTCGATCCACATCCAAAAGCACCTCAGCAAGTTCGTCAAGTGCTGCCAACAAGCGTGCCTTAGTGATTGTGGAGTCGCCTGCAAAAGCGAAAACCATCAACAAGTATCTGGGTTCGCAGTACATTGTTAAATCTTCTGTTGGCCATGTGCGTGACCTGCCTACCGGTGGTTCAGCCAAAAATACCGACAAGAAACCGGCTGCCCGGACCAAACTGACCGAAGCCGACAAAGCTAAAAAGGCCCAGCAGGCTCTGATCAACCGTATGGGGGTTGACCCTGAACACGGCTGGGAAGCGCATTATGAAGTGCTACCAGGTAAAGAAAATGTGGTTTCTGAGTTAAAGAAGCTGGCATCACAAGTTGATGAAATCTATCTCGCGACGGATTTGGACCGAGAAGGTGAGGCAATTGCCTGGCACTTGAAAGAAGTGATTGGTGGTGATGACTCGCGCTACCAGCGTGTAGTGTTTAACGAGATTACTAAAAATGCCATTCAGGAAGCATTTAAGCAGCCCGGTCGCCTGGATACCAATAAGGTTCATGCCCAGCAGGCACGCCGCTTCCTCGACCGTGTTGTAGGTTTCATGATCTCGCCTTTGTTATGGGAAAAAATTGCCCGTGGCCTGTCGGCGGGCCGGGTACAGTCTGTTGCAGTCAAACTGGTGGTTGAGCGTGAGCGGGAGATCCGTGCCTTTATTCCTGAAGAATACTGGCAGGTATTTGCTGATACCCTGTCTAAAAAAGACCAGATTCGTCTGGAAGCCGTGAAACAGGCGGGTAAAACCTTAAAACTAAAAAATAAGGCCCAGACTGATACGCTGCTTGAAGTACTGAAAAAGTCCGAGTTTACTGTAGCGCAGCGTGAAGACAAACCGACCAAGGTTAATCCGAGTGCGCCTTATATTACCTCTACCCTGCAACAAGCAGCGAGCACACGTCTCGGATTTTCAGTCAAGAAAACCATGATGTTGGCCCAGCGCTTATATGAAGGCGGCTTCATTACTTATATGCGTACGGACTCAACCTTCCTGAGTGATGACGCGATTAAAATGGTACGTAACCATATTGAAAGTGAATATGGTGATAAATATTTACCGGCAAAACCGAACCGCTATGGCAGTAAAGCCGGGGCACAAGAAGCTCATGAAGCAATACGTCCATCGAGTGTAGAGCTTAAAGGTGACCAGCTTGCAGGTGTAGAGCGTGATGCCCAGCGTCTATATGACCTGATCTGGCGTCAGTTTGTAGCCTGCCAGATGACACCAGCCGAATATTTATCATCTACTCTTACGGTCGCGGCTTCTGATGTCGAGTTGAAAGCCAAAGGCCGAATTCTGGTTTTTGATGGCTTTACTAAAATTCGTGGTGCAAACAAATCTGATGATGATGTACTACTTCCTGCTGTGAAAGTGGGTGAAGTGCTTAAACTGGAGAAACTTGACCCTAGTCAGCATTTTACCAAACCACCCGCCCGTTTTACTGAAGCTTCTCTGGTAAAAGAACTGGAGAAACGCGGAATCGGCCGTCCTTCGACTTATGCAGCGATTATTTCAACGATTCAGGATCGTGGTTATGTCAAACTGGAAAACCGCCGTCTGTATGCAGAAAAAATGGGTGAGATTGTTACTGATCGCTTAGATGAAAGTTTCAATAACCTGATGAATTATGCTTTTACTGCTGACCTTGAAGGCCAGCTAGATAAAGTCGCGACAGGCGAACGCAACTGGAAGGAACTACTAGACAGTTTCTATGGTGACTTTAAGCAGCGGCTGAATAATGCACAGGGTGATCAGGGAATGCGTCGTAATCAACCGGTTGAAGTGCCTGACGTACATTGTCCGGAATGTGACCGTCCGATGCAGATCCGCACCGGAACCACCGGTGTATTCTTGGGCTGCTCAGGTTATAACCTTCCCCCTAAAGAACGCTGTAAGGGTACATTGAATCTTGTACCAGTTGAGTCACTGGCCGCACTATCTGATGACGATGGAGCAGAAACAGCCGATTTGATGTCGAAAAAACGCTGTCTGATCTGTGGAACTGCTATGGACAGCTATGTGATCGATGGTGGTCGTAAACTGCACATCTGTGGCAATAATCCGGATTGTGACGGTTATGAAGTTGAAGAAGGTGAGTTCAAGATTAAGGGTTATGATGGCCCAACAATTCCATGTGATAAATGTGATGGTGAAATGCAGCTTAAGACTGGACGTTTCGGTCCATACTTTGCCTGTAATAACTGTGACAACACCCGTAAAGTTTTGAAAAACGGGCAGCCTGCGCCACCGCGTGTTGATCCGATCAAGATGGAGCATCTGCGCTCTACCAAGCATGATGACTATTTTGTCCTACGCGATGGGGCAGCCGGTCTGTTCTTGGCAGCCAGTAAGTTTCCAAAAATCCGTGAAACCCGGGCACCTAAAGTTGCCGAGCTGCGTACAGTAGCCGGACAGCTGGATCCAAAATATCAGTTTCTATTACAGGCACCTGATACTGACCCTGAAGGTAACCCGACAGTGGTAAAATTCAGCCGTAAAAACCAACAGCAGTATATCGGCTCTGAAACACCAGAAGGTAAACAGACCAAATGGAGTTTAGTCTTCCAAAGTGGTAAATGGACCGAAGCCTGATATTTAACTAAAAAGATGCCGGTTTCGACTGGCATTTTTTATGACTAAACAAAAGAAAATAATAGAATCTATAAGAGATTGATGGGGAAGCACAGCAGTGTGGAAAAGTATTCGGATTATAGCTTTATTGCTGATCTTGCTGGTGGTCGCCATAAATGCCTGGCGTGACCAGAACCAGAACTGGGACCGCCCGGTGACTGTTTTATTACATCCTATTAATGCTGACCAGCGTAGTTCCACACAGCAGTATATTGATCAGCTCACAATCGATCAGTTTAAAGATATACAGAAGTATCTCAGCAGTGCTGCCGCTCCGTACCGAATACAACCAGTTTATTTTTATTTTCAGTTGGGCCGGCCTCTACAACAGCTTCCACCTAAAGTTCCTGAACAGGCGGGTTTAATCGATGTCATATTGTGGAGTTTAAAATTCCGCTTTTATGCCTGGAAAAATTCGATGAGCCAAGAAGGCTCTCCCAGTGTAACGCTCTATCTGAACTTCTATGATCCTCAATTTAACCGGATACTAAAACATTCTACAGCACTTGAAAAAGGGCGAATCGGCTCAGTCAACCTGTTTGCTTCGAGTAAGCAGGCACAACAAAATCAGATTGTGCTGGTGCATGAGTTGCTCCATGCATTTGGAGCATCCGATAAATATGATCTCAATACTGGTTTACCTTTATATCCGCAAGGTTATACTGATCCTCATCTTCAACCTTTATATCCGCAAAAGCGTGCCGAGATTATGACTGGCCATATTCCGCTTTCAGCCGATAAAAGCAGAATGGCAGAAAACCTCCAGCAAACGATGGTTAGTCGACAAACAGCTACAGAGATTGGCTGGCTAAAATAAACTGGGGATAAAAAACAACTTATCCACAAGGCATGAAACCGGTATAAAAACTATTTATACAGACAAGTGATGACTTGTTACTTACAGTAGTTAAAGACTTAATAACTAGAAGAGTAATGAAAATGAAAACTGTAGGCAATGATCTCATCCGGCATCAATTCCATGAAAATCGTAAATGGTATTTAGGTATTGGTATCCTTTTGGTGCTATTCGGAATATTACTATTAGCCTCCTTGCCTTTCGCAACGTTGTCCGCAGTATTTTTGTTCGGTATCTTGATGATGATAGGCGGTATCTTGCACTTTGTTGCTGCCTTTAAAATTTTTAGAGGCGGTTCACGCTGGCTGTGGGCGCTGTTTGGAATTCTTTATCTGGTAGCCGGTTACTATGCTTTTAGTACACCAGTTAAAACAGCAATTGTCCTGACCAACATTTTGGCTATTTTTCTGATCATTGCGGGTGTAATTCGAAGCGTAAATGCTTTTATATTAAAACCTTTAATAGGCTGGGGCTGGATCCTGCTTTCCGGGCTGCTGACTCTGGCTACCGGTATTATCATTTTGATGTCGCCCGATGCGCCGTTTTGGGTGTTAGGCTTGTTTCTGGCTGTCGATATCCTTTTTCAGGGAGTGAACTATTTAACACTGGCAGCTGCGATTAAGCGTATTCCAAAAAGTTCGGCAGATGTTTAAAACAAGAAAGAGGCATATGCCTCTTTCTGTTCATTTAAATTTTAAATTTATCCATAAAAAGAAAAGCTTATGGCACCTACCTTTGTACTTGCTCCTGATTCTTTTAAAGAAAGTATGACTGCACTACAAGCCTGTCATGCCATGCAAAACGGACTCAGTAAAATATTTCCTGAAGCTGTATTTATAAAAGTTCCTATGGCAGATGGCGGAGAGGGTACATTAGATACCCTGATTGCCGCTGCTCAAGGACAGCAGGTTAAATGTCAGGTCACGGGTCCTCTACCTGCCCAAAAAGTTGAAAGCTATTTTGGTCTTATCGATGCTGGCCAGACTGCTGTGATTGAAATGGCTAAAGCCAATGGTATTCATCTGCTTACTCCGGCAGAACGTAACCCGCTTTTAACCACAACCTATGGTACTGGTGAGATGATTCGTCTGGCACTGGACTTAGGTGTATCCAGAATTATTATTGGGCTCGGTGGGAGTGTTACTAATGATGCCGGAGCAGGTATGGCGCAGGCACTAGGTGTACATTTTTATGATAATAATGGCCATGAAGTATCTTTAGGGGGTAGGGAACTTGATCGGGTAAAAACAATCGACTGGTCTCGACTGGATCCACGCTTGAAGACTACAGAAATTATTATTGCCAGTGATGTCAATAACCCGTTAACTGGAGCGCAGGGAGCTTCTTATATTTTTGGTCCGCAAAAGGGCGCTACGCCTGATATGGTTTTACAACTAGATCATAACCTCAGCCATTTCGCAGATATTGTAGAACAGCAGTTAAACCTGAGAAAACGCGAAGTGCCTGGCGCAGGTGCGGCAGGGGGGCTTGGATTTGGCCTGTTAGTTTTTACGGGTGCGCGGATTCAGTCAGGTGTTGAACTGGTTATACAGGAAACCCAGCTGGAAAAATATATTGCCCGGGCTGACTATATTTTTACTGGTGAAGGGAGACTGGATGAACAGTCCTGTTTTGGTAAAACTCCGGTGGGAGTCGCTCGTCTGGCTCGACAGTATGGTAAACCTGTAATCGCCTGTGCGGGGAGTATTGGCCCACAAGCTGACACTCTGTATAAAGAGGGCTTTACTGCAATTTTCGGAATTCTGGACCAGAGCAGCGATATTATCGCAGCTTGCCAAAATGGAGCCATTAATTTGGAGCGTACTTGCGAAAATATCGGTCGTATTTTAAAACTGGCTGAAAAGCAGGGTAGATGAGCCTGCCTTTCTATATTGGCTCTGCTAAACTGGTGCTTCAAGTGCGGATGAACAGATAGCATGAGTTTAAGTACCCTGAGTGATGAGTTAAATCTGAAACAGAAACAGGCGGCCACCACCACTGCCCAGAATTGTCTGGTCCTGGCGGGTGCTGGGTGTGGCAAAACCAAAACAATTGTAGCCCGGGCTGCTTACTTGATTGATCAGGGTATACCCGCTGACCAGATTCAGATCTTGACCTTTACCCGTCGTGCTGCGAGTGAAATTGTCACTCGGGTAGAGCAACACCTCGGAGCAAAAGCCCGGGGTCTGCGTGCCTCGACATTCCATACCTTTTGTATGTACCTGCTGCGCCGTAATTCTCAGGCATTTGGACTGGGCCAGTTCAGTATTATTGACCGTGATGACCAGATACTGATGTTCCGGCTGTTACGTGGCAAAGATAAAGAGAGTGTATTGCCCAAGGCAGCACAGCTTTGTGACATTTATTCATATGCCCGTAATACCCGGAACAAACTGAGTGAAGCAATTGCACAGCAATGGCCAGATGCTTTGGAACATAAGGCACAGATCGCTGAACTCATGCAAGCTTATGAACGGCGAAAGCGTGAGCGTAATTTTCTGGACTATGATGATATTCTGGCAATTGTAGCGGTGCATTTACAACATTCAGAAGCACTGGTTAACTGGGTAACCCGATTGTGTTCAGTTCTGCTGGTTGATGAAATGCAGGATACTAATCCGCTGCAATGGGCTTTACTACAGCCCTTGGTGGGTAAAATCAAACTATTCTGTGTAGGTGATGACGCGCAGTCGATTTATGGCTTTCGGGGGGCTGATTTTGAGAATATCCATCATTTTAAAGAACGTGTGCCTGATGCCGAGGTATTAAATCTGGATTTTAATTACCGCTCTACTCAGGAGATTCTGGATTTATCTAACTGGCTGCTTGATAAAAGTCCACTTCATTACGATAAACATCTGATTGCCGCTCGAGGCCGCGGAATAAAACCACAATTGCACCTGTTCAGTAATGAATTTGAAGAGGCTAACTGGATCGCTCAAGATTTGATCAAGCGTCAATATACAGGCGCCCAGTGGTATGAGCATATGATTCTGGTACGTTCTTCTTTTACTGCACGGCATTTGGAAGGTGCATTAATCAATGCCAATATCCCCTATAAATTTGTGGGTGGGGTAAAACTACTTGAATCTGCGCATGTAAAAGATATGCTGAGCATGCTGCGGGTGGTAGCTAATCCACAGGATGATATTGCCTGGATGCGTTTTCTGACGCTATGGAATGGTGTAGGGGATGTAGGTGCCAGCAAGCTCGCTCATGAACTGATTCAGTTGTCTGATATTGATATGCGTTGTGAGCGGCTGGAACAGCATGGCCGGGTGGCACTTAAAGCAATACTGATGATGAAACAGCTAGATGTTTTACAACATGAAGTCGAGGTTTGTATCAGTCTTGCTGTAGAAGCACTCTCTGAACAGCTAGAAGATAATTACAAAAACAAAGAATGGTCCAGACGTCTGAAAGACTTTGATCTGGTCAAGCAATTAGCCCGTAAACATAACAGCCTGGCCGGTTTTCTTGAAGAATATGTACTGGAGCCTATTTCGGTGTCAGAAGTGGAGCGTAGCACTGATCAGGATCTGGTTACCCTGATTACTATCCATTCTGCCAAGGGAGCAGAGCAAAAAGTCTGTTACGTTCCTCATGTTTCACCAAGTCAGTATCCACATGCTCGTGCACAGGGTGATTTTGACCAGGTAGAAGAAGAGCGACGTGTTCTGTATGTGGCATTGACCCGGGCGCAGGATGAGCTGATTCTGACCAAGCAGGAGTTCAGTAGCTGGGCACAAGATAAATATGATGAACAGGGCCGTATCATTGAAAGCTATTTTTTAAATGACTTGCCTGAATCACTGGTCGATGTGCAGATCCATCAGCCGTCATCGCGCAGTTTTGTACAAAAACGCTGGAATAATTCAGCTGCAATAAATTTAGGTTTTGGTATAGATCTCGATTAAACTAGTCAGATTGTGCTAATGCACTCGAAAAGTAGAGTAGGCATATACTTTTTGATGTTACATACCTGCCGCTGGAAAAGGTAATTTATGAAAATTTTAGTACGCAACCTGGAACGTACCGTCACTGAAGCTGAACTGCTAGAGCTGTTTAAGGCCTATGGTACGGTTGACTCCTGCCAGCTAGTACTTGATGCACAAACTGGCAAGTCTAAAGGCTTTGCCTTTGTTGAAATGCCACATGGGCGTGAAGCTGTAAAAGCAATCAAGGGTCTCAATACCTTGCGACTGCATGGTCATGGTATTCGCGTAAAAGCTGCGGAAGACAAGCCTAAGGCTTAAATAAAGATGGAGCAGATAATGCTCCTTTTTTATACTTGGAATAATTAGAGTAAATCTGATATGCCCTATATTATGGAAGAACACTCTCTGGCTGAGATGGATAGCGATCAATAAAATATTACTATAGAACACTGTAGTCATATCATTCAAAAGAAAAAATCTATCTAGGTTATGTCACTCATCCATAATTCTTATTGTGAATCCCGGCTAATTCTGTTTATCTTAATCATTTAAGTAAAAACAAAATTTAGGAAGACTTTTCATGTCCCGTGTTGCCCGCTTTCATGCTGACCGTACTAACCAGAAACTCTATTTCGCACGTCTGGCTTGCCAGCAGGTAGAGCAGATTGAGCATGTACAGCAGGCACAGGCTTATCGTGAAGCTGCTGTGTTTCATCTGCATGGTTCATTACTGGCATTTT
This sequence comes from Acinetobacter sp. UNC436CL71CviS28, assembly GCF_000620525.1. Lineage (NCBI taxonomy): Bacteria > Pseudomonadati > Pseudomonadota > Gammaproteobacteria > Moraxellales > Moraxellaceae > Acinetobacter > Acinetobacter sp. UNC436CL71CviS28. Next base: position 118,948 of record NZ_JIBB01000002.1, on the reverse strand, counting down.
TACAGGAACTGGCCCGTTATTACCGCTTAAATGATTCACAGCCTACCTTAAAGTCAATTGAGGAACAAATGGCAGATAAAGGACAGATTTCGCCTGAAGTGGTCGTTATGCAGCAACTGGCCAAACATGGCTTTATTGCCGAGCTTAAACGGGCTTATCGCTTATGCCAGTATGCACCTGAACCGAATGCTCCTGTACCTGAAGAAGAAACCTCATCCAATCTGATTATTAAAGTCACCCAAGGCCCACAAAGCTGGTTGCCAGATGTTAAAATTCTGCGGGAATGGCACCGTGAACTGACCCAGCTGATTGATGGTTTTCGTAATGAAATGGTTGAGTTCTAAAACGGTCTATTGGATAGACTTGAAATTTGATTGACCCGCTCTTATATAAATATTTCGAGATGCAAAGTATCAATGCTTTGCCACCATGTCGGAGCATGGAGGAGTTATGTCTATACAACAGTTGAAAAAATTATTTGGTAATCAGGAAGCAGTATTGGAACTGGTACAGCTCGAAGGTGGTGAATTGGCATTGCGCAATGCAGGTTCAGAAAAAGAACCCTTGGTTAAAATCCAGTTTAATGATGAAGTTAAAGCCTTGCTTGGTGATGAAACTGCTGTAGTAGCACAGCATATGATACAGGCCGCATTATTTGGTCTGCTTGAAAAACAGGTTAATCAGTGGCAGGCTCAAGTTATTGATGAAAAACCAAAATACCTGAGCTAGTAAGCACTGTAAGCTTAAAACTTATACTAAAAAAGCGTACATCAAAGTACGCTTTTTTAAACATTTTAACTAGTGTGTCGGGGCTGTATGGTGCGCAATTTCGATCTGGTTCAAGATATGATTACTCATATTTTTAGCCATTTCTTCTTTGGCAAAGAATACCTCGCCAATATTTTCTGCCCGGATAACTTCAGCCTCTTCCTTACTTTCCGCACAGATCAGTACCTGAATCTGTGGATTTAGCTGTTTGGCAATATCGATAATACGATGCACATTTACAATGTCCATGGGCGACAATACTAACAGTCGTGCATGCATAATATGGGCCTGTATCAATACACCAGGCTCAGTCGCCACGCCACTGACCGCAGCAATACCCCGCTCACGTAATTTCTCTACTATTTCGCGGTTTTCTTCAGCAATAACAACTTTGATATTCTCTTGCATTAAAGTGCGAGTGATGCGACGGCCAACTTCCCCATGCCCAACAATTACCACCTGGTCGCGCAGATAGTCCTGAGATACTTCATCCGGTAGCATCGCAAGCGGGTCACCGCTACGCTCCAGTAGCCGGGCTAAATGAGATCGTTCACGAATCCAGCGCTGTGCCGGTTCAATGGCAGAGAAAATAAATGAGTTCAGGCTAATCGAAATAAGGGCCCCTGCCAAAATCAGATTCTGGCCTTCCAGGCTAAGCAGGCCTAAAGACAAGCCTAATGTGGCCAGGATAAAAGAGAATTCACCAATTTGTGCCAGTGAGGCGCCAACAGTCAGGGCTGTATTAATCGGATAACGGAAGAACAGCACCAGTGCCATCGCTGCCAGTGTCTTGCCGATCATAATAATGGCGACTACACCTAAAATATGAACAGGTTCTTCGACTAGGATCCGAGGGTCGAATAACATGCCAACTGAAACGAAAAACAGTACCGAAAAAATTTCACGCAGTGGTAAGGTTTCCTCTTCAGCACGATGGCTAAAATCTGATTCCTTAACTACCATACCGGCAAAGAAAGCTCCCAGTGCCATCGATACGCCGAAAACCGCATATGAGCCATAAGCAATTGAAACTGCCGCAGCAACCACAGTTAAAGTAAAAAGCTCACGAGAACCCAGACGTGCGACAAACTGCATAATCATTGGGACCAGGCGTTTTCCAATAATCAGCATAAAAGCAATAAAACCGGTCACTTTAAGTAAAGTCAGACCTAAAGTAAGCCAGATATTTTCATCGCCACTACCATCAGATAGTGGCGTTCCGCCTAAAAGCACTGCAGTAGCAGGAAGCAGCACCAATACCAGTACCATAACCAAGTCTTCAACCAGTAGCCAGCCTACAGCAATTTTGCCGTTGACTGATTCGAGCAGGCCACGGTCGCCCAGTGCTTTAAGTAAAACGACTGTACTGGCACAGGAAAGACTTAAACCAAAGACCAGAGCTGAGCCGAAACTCCAGCCCCATAACATGCTAATACCGATTCCCAGCAGTGTTGCTACTGTAATCTGTAAAATTGCGCCTGGCACAGCAATTCGTCTAACCTGAAGCAGGTCATTAAGCGAGAAATGCATGCCCACGCCAAACATTAGAAACATTACACCAAGTTCGGCTAACTGGTTGGCCAGTTGAATATCACCCACCATACCTGGGGTGTTGGGGCTAATAATGATACCGGCAATAAGATAGCCAATCAGGGGAGGAAGGCGTAGACGGGCAGCAATATAGCCAAAGATCAGAGCAATACCAAAACCGACTGCCAGTAAAATAATGAGATCTACGTCATGAGGCACTACCTACTCCTTAAAGATGGAGGTGAAAAGAAAATAATAAAAATAAAGCACGAAAGATGCCAAAATCTATTGATATAAAAAGTGTAGCAAGTCAAGCAAAAAAAATGCAAAAAAAAAACGACCTCTAGGGAGATCGTTTCTTGGCGCTTCATCAAGATTACTTGATTTTAGCTTCTTTGAAAATCACGTGTTGACGGATTTTTGGGTCAAACTTTTTGATTTCCATTTTTTCAGGCATTGTACGTTTGTTTTTAGTCGTGGTATAGAAATAACCAGTACCAGCAGACGAAACTAGGCGAATTTTGTCACGCATTGCAATGACTCCTTAGATCTTTTGGCCTTGAGCACGAAGATCAGCTACAACCTTTTCAATGCCCAATTTGTCGATAATACGCATACCTTTAGTGGTCAGACGAAGACGTACAAAACGCTTTTCGCTTTCTAACCAGAAACGGTGGTGGTGCAGGTTCGGCTCGAACCGGCGCTTGGTTTTGTTGTTGGCGTGTGAGACGTTGTTACCAACGACTGGACGCTTGCCGGTAACTTGGCAAACCTTAGACATGGTGGAACTCCATTGATTTAGCCAGCAGCAAATGTGTGGCCAGTCATAAAATAAACGGATGAATTCATTCAAGGGGCGTTTTATACCAAAAATCCGATTAAAAGACAAGCGAATTCGGTTAAAACACAGCATGATCTGGTGTGATAGATCATGCCTTGATCATTTAACGCAACAGTGTTTTTGAAATCAATTTGTAGAGCGGCTTGTTAAATGGTGGCAGAATAAATTTTAAGCTATAGAGCTTGGAATTTGACATCATTGAACGTTCATGCGACAAACTGAAGAAGCCTTCCGGTCCATGATATTTACCCATACCGGAGGCCCCGATCCCACCAAAAGGCAGGTCATCCTGAGCAACGTGAGTTAATACGGTATTCATACCAAAATGTCCGGAATGCGTACGCTGTGCGATATAATCAGCGCGTGCTGAATCATAGTCGAAATAGTATAACGCAAGTGGGCGTGGACGTTGATTAATAAACTCAATCACTTCATCAATCTGATCATATTCCATGATGGGTAGTACCGGCCCAAAAATTTCATTCTGCATGATTTGCATAAAACTGGTGACCCCAGTTACTAGGGTCGGTGCAATTTTATAGACATCTTCCAGCAGTTCATTTTTTGGATTAATTTCCACAATCTGCGCACCCTGTTCACGCGCATCATCTAAATAACTCTGTACCCGGCGGTATTGCTTGTCATTTACGATGGAGGTGTAATCTTGATTATTACGTAAATGAGGATACATAGTCGTGGCAATCGTACGGAATTCTGCTATAAATTCCTCTGTCTTACCTTTGGGGAGAAACATGTAGTCTGGTGCAACACAGGTCTGTCCGGCATTCCAGAGTTTGCCCACAGCGATCCGCTGTGCCAGATCTTTCATATTCATGGAAGGGTGTACTACCACTGGCGACTTGCCGCCCAGTTCTAAAATGACTGGCACCAGATTTTCAGCTGCTGCTGCCATTACAGTTTTACCCACTGCGGTTGAGCCGGTAAAAATAATCTTGTCAAAAGGCAGATGGCTAAAGGCATCTGAAATAGGGCCGCCTCCATTGACTACTGCGACCAGATCTTGCGGAAAAGCTTCTGCCAGAGCTCTTGCCAGAATCTGGCCAAAATTTGAAGACGCGCTAGAAATCTTGATCATGGCATGGTTGCCTGCTGCCAATGCACAGATTAATGGGCCTATGGATAAAAGTAGTGGATAGTTCCAAGGCGCAATAATGCCGATCACGCCCATAGGCTGATATTGTACCCATGCCTTGGCAGGCTGATGAATCATGGCAACATGACGTTTAGATGGTTTCATCCACTGGCTTAAATGCTTGCTATAATATTTAATATGTTCAAGACAGGTCAGCAGCTCGCCAATTTTAGTTTCACCAATTGAACGGTTGTAATAATCATGATTGATTGCGTCTGCAAACTGGTCCTGATATTTTACCAGTACGCGTCTTAAACGAGACAGGCGGTCAATACGTTCTTTGGCCGAAGGTACCTGATGACGCTGATACGCCAATCTCTGATGTTCAAGCAAGTCTTGCATATGCTGAATATCAGGTGAATGTGGAGTCATTTGAGTTGTTTTTGTTTGACTATTCATGACACGCTACCATTAAATAAAATCTAATATTTAACTTTTTAGAGTAAATGCTCTAAATAGTCAAGTCACTTTATGTGTTAGTCCACTAACTTTTTGAAATAGATGGTTATTAAGAATGTCCCACTCCAAGACCGTGAAAACTAAAGACCGGATTTTGCAGATCAGTTTGCAACTCTTTAATGAGCGTGGAGAGCGTTCTGTAACCACCAACCATATTGCAGCCGAATTGGGAATCAGTCCAGGTAACCTGTATTACCATTTTCGCAACAAGCAGGAAATTATTAAGGAACTGATGGAACAATACCAGAAAGAGACACTCGACATGCTGTCTCTGCCAGATGACCGTCAGTTGAATGCCAATGACAAGATTCGTTATTTTCAGGTCCTTAGCAGCCAGTTATGGGAATACCGCTTTTTGCATCGGGATGTTTATCATCTGGTCGAAAACAATGATGACTTTAGAAAGATGTATCCACGCTTTGCCGGTCAGGTCATGCAGCAGGGCCAGAGAATTTATCAGGCTTTTGTCGATGCAGGGCTAATGAAAATGACTGCTTCAGAAATTGAGGCACTCATTATTAACCTGTGGATTGTGTTGACCAACTGGACCAATTTCCTGTATATGTCTGGCCACATCAGTGACAGCAACCATCTTGAAGAAAAATGGGTATGGCAGGCGCTGCGCCAGATGGTCTTTCTGGAAGGGCCATACCTCATGGGAGAAAGTCGTGAGACTTATGAGCGTCTGCTTGAAACCTTCGGCTCTTCAGAACTGTTTGCCAGCCTGTCTTCAGCAAAATAGCATACAGCTTTTTTCATAACTATTCTGCCCGCCGTAAAAACGCGCTAGAATATGCGGCTTGTTTTTAATTTGACTTATAAGCGATATCAACCGACATGAACATGACCACTGCCAATACAGCACGACTCCTGATTACTTGTGAAGACAAGCCGGGCATTGTGCAGGCTGTATCGAGCTTTTTGTATCATCAGGGAGCAAATATTACCGCACTTGATCAATATGCAACTGAAGCGCAGGGCGGTCGATATTTCATGCGTGTTGAATTTGAACTTGAACATTTGCAGACCCGTAAGGAAACATTGATCCAGACCTTTGCTGTGAATGTAGCCCAGCGTTATGACATGCACTGGCGTCTGGCTTTTGTCAGTGATGTGAAAAAAGTGGGTATCTTAGTCTCTAAAGTCGACCATGCCTTGCTTGAGTTGCTATGGCGTCATGCCCGCGGAGCTCTGCCATGTGAAATCACCAAGGTGGTATCTAATCATGAGACCCTGCGTTCAGCAGTAGAGAACTTTGGTATTCCATTTGAAGTGGTGCCCGTCAATAAAGAAAACAAGCGTGAAGCTTATGCCAAGATTGATGAGTTGATGCAGGGCAATGATCTGTTGGTACTGGCACGTTATATGCAGATTCTGGACGAAGAGTTTGTCAGCAAATGGGAGATGAAAATTATTAATATTCATCACTCGTTCCTGCCAGCATTTGTAGGAGCCAATCCATATCAGCAAGCTTATGACAAAGGTGTAAAACTAATTGGTGCTACAGCACATTATGTCACTGCTGATTTGGATCAGGGTCCGATAATTGAGCAGGATGTAGAACGGGTGAGCCATGACTTTACAGTAGAGCAGTTGCGTGAGCTTGGTCAGGATGTAGAGCGCCACGTATTGGCGCGAGCAGTGAGATGGCACCTTGAAGACCGTATTATTGTAGATGGCAACAAGACTGTTGTTTTTCAGTAAAACTAATTAAAGTCTGACTAAAAAAAGGCATATCTAGGGATATGCCTTTTTTTATTGCTGAATTAGAAAGTTGGTCAAAATAAATTAAATAACGGTTGCAAATGAAAACACTTCTCATTTATTATTGCGATACTTTCATTGTGCTAACCGATGAGCTTTATCTTCTTCTCCTGTTGTATTGAAGTAAAGCAATCTATTAGGTAACAGATTCTTATGAGTCATTCCTCCGTGTCCAGTATGCCCCCTTCTAACCCGATGAAAAAGAAAATTGTCGCAGCTTTAGCCGTGGTAATGGTCGGGCATATCGGTGTGCTTTGGGGTGTGAGCCATCTTAAAACTGCTGATCTTAAACCGATTGAAAAAGAACCTTTACAGGTCCGGTTTGTCAAGATCCAGCAGCCACCTGAACCTTTACCACCTAAACCAAAGGTTGAGCCAAAAAAAGCTGAACCTGCCAAGCCAAAAGAGGTTAAAGAAGTAAAAGTAGTTGAAAAACCTTTACCTCCACCACCGAAAAAGGTTGAGAAGGTTCAGCAGGTGAAAAAAGCTGAAGCACCTAAGCCTGTTGCAAAACCGGTAGAAGCACCGCCAGCACCTTCACCTGTAGCTACCACAACAGTTTCAGAAACTAAAATAGCTAAACCGGCACCAGTACCCGCTGCGTCACCCGCACCTGCTGCTGCACCACCGGCTCCGCCTTCACCACCGTCTCCAAAAACTGTTTCAATTGGCGGAGCAGGAGTACAGTGGAGCCGTTCACCAAAACCGTCTTATAGTAATAAAGACTTACAGGGTGAAACCCGGGTAATTGTGGTACATATCGAGGCAGATGAAAAAGGTTCTATTATTAAAGAGCGGACCCGTATTACCAAATCAAGTGGGATTAGTGCACTCGATGAAAAGATTTTACGCGCAGTGCGTAGTGCAAAATTCAAACCGTATAAAGAAAATGGTATAGCTTATCCGATCCGGGCTGAGCAGCCATTTGAATTAACATTGAATCCTAACGGCTAACATTTTCAGGAGTTCGAGTATGAACTTTTCAGTTTATTGGCAACATGCGGATGCAGTCAGCAAAACACTGTATTTCGTGCTCTTGGCAATGTCGATTGCGACATGGACCATCTTTATTTTACGTCTGATGGGTACCCGCCAACTTAAACAGCAAGCTTATGCTCAACTCTCGCAGGCTTTGGCTAAACTTAAAACCAAACTGGCACCACTCGGTTTTGAGCAGCGTAAAGCAGTCGCTGAACAGGCTCTACTGCGCCAGATTTCTGCCGAGAAAGCTTCTGCAGAAAAAGGTGTGGCAGTCTTGGGGACTATTGCTTCTATTGCACCATTTGTTGGCCTGTTCGGTACAGTATGGGGAATCTTTCATGCCCTGGTGGCCGTAGGTAAGAGTGGCCAGGCCGGTCTTGCTCAGGTTGCAACACCAGTAGGTGAGGCCTTGATCATGACAGGACTTGGTTTGGCCGTAGCGATTCCTGCAGTACTGGCTTACAACATTGCAGTACGTTTCAATCGTGGACTTGCTCATGACCTGCAAGATCAGGCACATAGCTTGCTGATTGATACTATGTTACAGCAGGACAGTAATGTATCTAAAACAGAAGTAAATAATGCTGCACAGCAGCAATATGCTGGAGGTCAGGCTTAATGGCTTTTCAATTGGGTGAAGATAACGATGCTGGCATGAATGAGATGAATCTCATTCCGCTCATCGATATTATGCTGGTTTTGATGATCATCTTTCTGGTGACAGCGACCGTTGCCAACCCATCAATTCCATTAAATCTGCCACAAACCACAGCAGAAATTATCGATCCGCCGCCTGAGGCGATTACAATCAGTATCAATGCCCAGAATCAGGTGGCATGGAATGATCAGATGATCAGTCTTCAAGAGCTTGAAACCCGGTTTGCAGAAGCTGGACAAGCTGAACGTAAACCCACAGTTCAGCTAAGAGCAGATAAAGACTCACGGTATGACACTGTAGCGCAAGTAATGTCTCGTGCGAGCGAAGCCGGGCTCAGCGATATTGCTTTCGTTAGTGATAATTAAAGTAAAAACGTTAAAAAAGCGGCCAGTATAGCCGCTTTTTTTATAGATGTTTTTTATTCAGATTTGAGTAAATCCTGGAATTTATTTCTCAACTTTAACAGTTTTGGAGGAATCATAAAGTTACAGTAGCCTTGGGAAGGGTTTTTGGCAAAAAAATTCTGATGATACTCTTCAGCCTCATAAAAAGTAGGTACCGGACTCAGTTCTGTCACAATATCTAAACCCTCAGCTTTGAGCGCATTAATCATCTGCTGTGCCTGTTGCTGCTGTTCTTCATCAAAATAATAAATCACTGAGCGGTACTGTGTACCAATGTCATTGCCTTGACGGTTTAACGTAGTTGGGTCATGAGTGGCAAAAAATACTTCAAGTAGCTGCTGATAGCTGATCTGCTGCTCATCAAACTCTACCAGAATGACTTCGGCATGATGTGTCTGTCCGCTACATACGGCTTCATAATCCGGATTCTCAGTATGACCGCCTGCATAGCCACTGACGACTTTTTCTACACCTTTGAGTTGCAGAAAAACTGCTTCAACACACCAGAAACAGCCGCCTCCAAATAATGCCTGTTGCATAGTCTTATCCTGTTGAATAGATTTCCTCCACTATAATAAATTTTCATAGAGCTACAATAGAGCTTGTGTGCAACAGACGTAAAAAAGCCCGTCTAAACGGGCAAATCAATCTATTCAATTCTTAGCGTAGTCGGGCTGGACTGCTAAGCTGCATTACTACATTGCCATGACGGTCGAGTAACTTTAAGGTTTTATGATAGACCTGATAAGCGCTTACTTTAGCGAGAGCCTCGTTATAAGCTGCAGCAACCTGCTGGTTACTCGGATTTAAACAAGCCATACGGGTGGATGCCATCTGGCCAAAAACCAGTCCTTTATTGGTAAGCTGATAGCTACCCATAATCCGGTTGCAGCCATCAGTGCCGCTAAAACGTTGTGTGGCTGATTCAAGCATCAGGCTTGGGAGAGTCTGGACAGCTTGGCTAGTTTTAACAATCTCGGTATTGCCGATATATGTTACGGTCCAGTTGCGATCCAATAATTGTGCTTGAACAACGTCGACAGTAGTATTGCCTTGATCAGGCATATTCGTACATGCAGTAAATAGAACCGAACTGCCTATCACGCTCGCCATTAAAATCTGTTTAAACATTTTAGCGTTCTCATCATTTATTATGTTATTGACATTAAAGTAAAAACATAACGCAAAATTTAGCTTCAATATGTAGCTTTAGGTGTATTTTCTAAATAAAATGAGTAAAGTCTCACTTTTCAAGGCTGAGGTGAGGGTAAACCCTGACGCATCAGTTGAGAGAACTGTTGAATCTTTTCAGGATTCTGACTGATCTGTTCAGTGCGCGGGTTAATATGCGCATGCTGATACCATTCCTGAATGCTCCATTGATGATCTAGAGCATACAGATCATACAAATACTCTGGTAGATAGCCTGAAGCCAGCAGCCGATAATCTTTGGGTAACTGATACGGGTTAATTGCCTGAACCATATCAAAAATGATGGTAGTACAATTACTGGTCAGAGTGTTATACCACTGCGGTTCTGCCCGCAGTTCATCTGCCGTCTTTAAATATTCTAAAAAAAGAGCTTTACGTTCCGAGGCACTCATCCTGATGGGAAAAAAATATACCTGTTGATGACGAATATTACTGCGAGTATAGATAATATCCTGCTCATCCGAGGCCACCAGGCTCAGTTCGTACTGTCTGAAAAAACCGCCAATCGCTGAAAACTCTTCATTTCTTTCTTTACGAATTTCAATAGAAAAGGTAAGGGGCTCCTGATTGGCAAAATCAAAACTGACCAGGGTATGAGCAATTTGTGGACCCATCCAGTAAGAGGTGATGATATTAATTCCGGTAATCTGGTTTAAATCAAAATGCCGGGTTTTCCAGCGCTCATGGACTTTACCGTCTGCTTCCCAAGCAAAGTTACGGACATTATGTAAGGTTACTTGATCACCCTGACGCTCGTATTCAAGAAGTCGGGAAACTTCCGGGTTCCAGTCCCGGTCTTGCCGGGCATCCAGTCCTATATACCAAGACAGGGCGCTCATAAAACACAAGATATAAATGATACTATTTATACGGCGGCTAAAAAAATGCTGGCTGACATAAATACCAAGCACACTAAGCGCAAAAGCGATCCAGCTTCCGATCAGAATCCGGGTAACCAGCCAGCTAACAGGTTCCTGAACCCAGAGTGCCAGACATAACCAGATAGATGAAAGAATAACAAACAAGCTAAAGATAAAATGCAGTAACCCTTTGCCTAGAGCAATAAAAAAATCACGCTTTCCAATATTGTGCATAAGTGGTCAAGTCAGTCTGAGTCCCTTCTATTTCTGATAGGTTGCAAACTCAAACTCAATTCCGCTTTTGTCATCTTTTTGTGGCGTACTTTGAATCTTTTTAAAAACTTGCGGAATTTCAGGATAATAAGCTTCACCCTGCACACTTAGTTTAACATGAGTAAGCTCCAGACGGTCAGCCATCTCCAGCGTCTGTCTAAAGATTTCTCCACCCCCAATGATGAATAAACTTTCAGGTTTTTCACTGGTTTTCACATCAGCGATGGCCTGTTCTAGAGCATCCTCAATGCTATGTGCAACCTTGGTACCTTCAAACGACCAGTCTGGATCACGGGTAATTACCCAGTTGACCCGTTTAGGTAGAGCACGTCCCATGGATTCTAGGGTCTTGCGGCCCATGATTACTACACCGCCCTGAGTAATCTCTTTAAAATGCTTGAGGTCAGCTGGAATGTGCCAAGGCAGATCATTATTTTTGCCAATACAGCGCTGCTGGTCCATCGCAACTACATGTACAACTTCTAAGCCTTGAAAACTCATACAGCCACCGGTGCCTTGATTGCAGGATGCGAGTGATAATTTATAATGTCAATATCTTCAAATTTAAAGTCAAAAATACTTTTTACTTCTGGATTCAGTTTTAACTGACACAGTTCTAGCGGATCACGGCCCAGCTGTAATCTGGCTTGCTCAAAATGGTTGGCATACAGGTGTGTATCACCCCCGGTCCAGACAAAATCACCAACTTGAAGGTCACAGACTTGAGCAATCATATGAGTGAGCAGGGCATAACTCGCAATATTGAAGGGTACACCCAGGAATACATCGGCACTGCGCTGGTAAAGCTGGCAAGACAATTTGCCATTTTGTACAAAAAACTGAAACAGGGTATGGCAAGGTGGCAATGCAACCTGGCTGGCTTCTTTAGGATTCCAGCCAGAAACGATGAGCCGGCGTGAATTCGGATTGGTTCTGATCTCATTAATTAGCCAGGAAATCTGGTCAAACCCGTTTTGCTGATAACTGCCATCTTCATTCTGGGTCGCACCAAAGTTACGCCATTGATGTCCATAGACTGGTCCCAGTTCTCCGGCAGGACGCCCAAAGCGGGCAGTTTGTTCAGCTGTTGCCCATTCATCCCAGATTGTTACTTTGTTATCCTGTAAATATTTCACATTGGTATCGCCTTTTAAAAACCATAACAGTTCAACGACGATAGAGCGAAAATGGACCTTTTTTGTGGTTAAAAGTGGAAAGCCTTTAGAGAGGTCAAAGCGCATCTGATGACCAAATACAGAACGAGTACCTGTTCCGGTACGATCACCTTTATCACCACCATGTTCAAGGATATGTTGTAAAAGGTCTAGATATTGGCGCATGGTTCTCTCACTAGGAAGGGCCTAAGAAAATCGAAGGGCTTAAGAAGATCAGAGATAAGTATCAGCTGACCGTACATATTAGCTTTTTTTAGCCTGACTGAAAACCGCTACATTAAAAGACGAGGTTCATCATGGTTTTATTTTCCAACCACGTTCCTGAATATCAACAGAACCGGATATAAAAATAATTACTGAGTAAGTTACTTTTAATAATATTTTTTTACAGAACCTGACTGAATGAAAGGTATAAGACCTCTATGAGTATCAAGTTATTCAATGTTATAAGTTTTTAATTATAAAAAATTCATCATAATCATTGAGCTCGCTGTGTTCTTTTTAAAGTAATACAGCTATATCTGGGAGTTTTATGACCACCCTGAATATCATATTGACCAAGTTTGAGCAGGATTCTTCTCATCTTTCAGACAGTTTGATCACGACATTTAAGCAACTTTGCAATTTGAGTAGCGAAATTCCCCATCCTGCAAGCGGCCAGACGTATGAACGCTGGAAAGTTCTGGCAAAAGTCGCGGCAACTAACCTGAATCTGGTGAAATGGTTTGAATCCCATCTGGATGCTTTGAGTATTTTGCATGAGCTTGGTTACAGCAAGGTGCCTGCGGGAGTCTATGCTGTCTGGGCTGCAGAGGGTGGCATACAACCACTTTATTACCAAAATGGGCAATGTTCAGGTAATAAGTACTGGTGTTCGGGTGCGGGGCTGGTCGATTATGGACTCATGACCTATCGGGATACACAGAATAATTCACAGCTGTTAATTGTTGACATGCACCAGCCAGATATTTGCATCGACCATAGTGGATGGAATGCTATAGGAATGGCTTATACCCAGACTGCAAAAATCAGTTTTAATAAAGTTGTTGCACAAACGGTAGGGCAGCCCGGACAATATCTAGACCGATCAGGATTCTGGCATGGTGCTGCTGGTGTGGCAGCTTGCTGGTATGGTGCGGCTACCCGTCTGGCCCATACATTACAACAGGCCTGTCAGGAGAAACCCAATACTTTTCGGCTAATGTATCTAGGTGAAGTAAATAGTGCGTTAGCTACCACCCGTGAATATTTCAAATATGTAGCAGCACAAATTGATCAGCATCCTACGCAAAGTCACGAGCTGATTATTCGGATGTTGCGTATTCAGACTGAGCAGACTGCACAAAAGGTTCTGGACTTGGTTGGTAAGGCATTGGGAGCACGACCTTTCTGTGAAAATACCATGTTTGCCCAAATGGCAGCAGATTTACCGGTTTTTTTAAGGCAAAGCCATGCGGCTTTTGATCTGGAACAGATTGGTGAGCGTTCGGTTATGGAGGACACTGCATGGATGTTATAAATAGTCCGGTAGGAGACCGCCTGATTTATGGAAATGGCACGACCAAACGGGCTTGGCAGCAATGGAGCGGGTTACAGTCATTACAGACGCTTGTCCCTGAGCAAGCCTTTCCGGCAGGGCAACGTATACTGATTATAGCGCCGCATCCAGACGATGAAATTTTAGGATGTGCTGGCCTGATACAGCAGCTTAGTACACTGGAACGTGAAATTCTGCTGGTGGCTGTGACTAATGGTACACAAAGCCATCCGGACTCACAGCTTTATACACCACAGCAGCTGGATCAGCTGCGGCCTCAAGAGAGCCTGAATGCGCTTAAAGTATTAGGCGTGCAGAATCGGGTAAACCGGATTGCACTGCAGCTGACAGATGGTGAAGTGACTGCTGAGCAGCAAAAGTTGTATGCTGCTCTAAAAGAGCTGGTCAGACCTGATGATATTCTGGTGTGTACATTTGCAAAGGATGGTCATCCTGATCATGAAGCAACTGGTCAAACTGTACAGCGGCTGGCAGATCAACAGCAGCTTAGCTGTTATCAAGTCCTGATCTGGTCATGGCACTGGGCCAGGCCACAGGACAACCGTATTCCCTGGAAATCTGCCTGCAAGCTGGAACTGACAGCCGCACAGCTCAGGCTCAAGAAACAGGCGATTCAGTGCTTTAAAAGCCAGCTTGAAACAGACCCAAGTACCGGACAGGCACCTATTTTATCTTCACATACGGTAGAGCGAATCTTGATGCCCTGCGAGGTTTATATACATGCCTGAACAGGATTACTTTGATACACTCTATCATTATAATGATGACCCATGGGGTTATACCCAGCGCTGGTATGAACAGCGCAAACGGCAGATTTGTCTGGCCTTGCTACCCCGGCAAAGGTACGGACGCATATTGGAACTTGGCTGTGCCAATGGGGTTTTTAGTCAAGAGCTGGCCAGCCGCTGTGACGAACTGCTTGGTTTGGATGCAAACAGCAAAGCAGTCGAGTTGGCCCGGCAGCGCTTAAAAGGACAGCTACATATTGATATACAGCAGAAACGGATTCCCCAGCAGTGTCCTGAAGAAAAATTTGATCTCATCGTGATTAGCGAGATTGCTTACTATTTAAATGAGAATGAACTGTTACAGCTGATTGAATGGGTACAACGGAGTTTAAATGACACCGGTACTTTGCTGTGCTGTCACTGGCGTTACCCAATTGACGGGTTTAGTTTAAACGGGAATTTAGTCCATCAGCTGTTAAAGCAGCACCTGAAACTTTATCATTATCTTGGGTTAGATGATCCGGATTTTCTGGTCGACCTCTGGACTACAGAGTCTGGTAGCTTGGCACATCAGGAGGGACTAACATGATTGGCATTGTCATTCCTGCCCATAATGAGGAAGAGCATCTGTCTGACTGCCTGCTGGCCATTCAACAGGCTGTAGATGAACTGCCGGCTTCCGTTCAGGTAAGAGTTTTGGTGGTGCTAGATAGTTGTACCGATCAGTCTCTGAAACTGGTACAACGTGCAGGTATAAACTACTTGCAGTGTGCAGTGCGCTGTGTAGGCCATGCCCGTGATCTGGGTGTTCGCACTCTCATTGCTACAGGTGCCCGCTGGATTGCCTGCACTGATGCAGATTCGAAAGTAGACCGCTTCTGGCTTAAGCAGCAGCTATTGCATCAGCCTGCTGATGTAATCTGTGGCGTGGTTGAGGTAGATAGCTGGCAACATCTGTCGTCACTTACCCGGCAGCGCTATCTGCAGCATTATTGTGATGATATGGATCATCGACATATTCATGGCGCCAACTTGAGTTTTAGTGCCGAGGCCTATATCAAGTCTGGCGGGTTTGGAGCACTAACCTGTCATGAGGATGTAGGTCTGGTGAAAAGAATGTTAAACCTGCAATACAAGGTGATATGGAGTAACCGGGTAAGGGTCATGACCAGTAGCCGCTTAATAGCCCGTACACCTCAAGGTTTTTCGACTTTTCTAAAACAGCTTGAAACTACAGCTTATTGTCCTGAAACCTGAAATGCCTATAGTTCAAATATAAATCTAGCGTTTTGGTTGGAGAAAAATTTATTTAAAGCGTTTGGCGCGGTTTTCATAGATCGATACGATAAATAGTCCTAATGCAGTAAACCCTAGCACCTGTAATCCTAAAATCATTTTATGTTCATCAGGCAATACATAAAGCAAAATAAGAAAAACAGCCAAAGGTACGCTATAGAGCAAAATAGAAAGGCCATTTTTATAAATATTATCTTGTCTTATTTTAAGATTCAGCTGCCTGAGTAGATGTATTGATATGCCCAAACCAAGACTAAATCCTGTCAATACAGCCGACAACGCCTGCACAGTAGAACACAGGTAAATCATGGCACAGGTCATAATACAAACTATCAGCTTAACCTGACGGGTGCAGCGTGCCGAATACCAAAAATCAAGCATTACATACTCTCTTCTGGATTTTTGTTTTTATGTAGAAGGGATAAAGGCGAGAACAGACAAACGGCCAGTGCCATAAAACCAATTCCCTGTGCACCTGGCAGTAAAATTTCGCCCTCTTTCATATTCATAAAAATCAGGGCAAGCAATAATGCTATGGGAATCCAGGTTAACAGACGATAGAGCAAGCCAGCGGGCTGCCCGGCTGCAAAGTGCATTTTGCAGTAACGGCAGATTAAAAAAATGATACCTGTGCCCGAAAACATTAAAATAGCGTCTAATGCCAACGGCTGCATCCCATACAGCACAGCAGTAATTATTGCAATAGATACAAAGATCAGCAATTTACGTGTGATGGAAACTTTAGGATCAAACCAGAACTCAAGCATAGTCTTTTGAAATCAAGCAGAACAGCTCAGAACTTTAGCATAAAAAAGAGGAGCAATTGCTCCTCTATGTATCAGGTATTTTTCTGTGGACCCCAGTCATAAATTTTTCTGTGGTAGGCGTACCACATCATCCACAGACCAATCAGTATCATTGGCAGGGTCAGGAACTGGCCTTTACTCATCCAGCCAATAAAGAGCTGGCCATTGTCCGGTTCACGGAAGAACTCAACCACAAAGCGTGCAATACCATAACCGATCAGGAACAGCGCTGAAACTGCCATACGTGGACGTGGCTTGGAACTAAACCACCACAACACGATAAACAGAATCAGGCCTTCGCCTAAAGCTTGATAAAGCTGGGATGGGTGACGTACCAGATTATCTACATGCGGAAAAACCATTCCGAAGGGATAGTCTGGATTGATAACTGGACGACCCCAAAGCTCACCACCGATAAAGTTTCCGATGCGGCCAAACATCAAACCAGTGGGGACACATGGCGCAATAAAGTCCAGTGTCTGGAACCAGGTTTTCTGATATTTACGGCACCAGAGCAGCATTGCTAGCATAACCCCCAGAAAACCGCCATGGAAACTCATGCCCCCGGTCCAGACCTCGAATAACCAGAGCGGGTTGGCTAGGAACTGATCAAATCCGTAAAAGAACACATAACCCAGCCGTCCACCGATCACAACACCAAGTGCGCCGTAGAAAACCAGATCAGATACCATATCGGTGGTCCAGCCTACACGCTGTTTAACCCGGTAGCTGGCCAGTCCCCAAGCAAACAAGAAGGCCAATAAATACATCAGCCCATACCAGTGAACTTTTAAAGGACCCAGTGCCAGCGCGACTGGGTCAATACTCGGATAGGTCAGCATTACAGCTCCTTTATGTATTCGTTTTGCACAGATTCTAGCGGAATGTTCCTAAAAATGTTGTACATTCAATGTGTAAAGATCATGAGAGATGCCTATGTGTATTGTGGCTTTAGCCTGGCAAGTGTTAGATCGTATGCCATTATGCCTGATTTCTAACCGGGATGAGTTTTATCAGCGACCTACGCAAGTCTTGAATCACTGGGAGAACAGTCCGGTTATAGCTGGCAAAGATTTACAATCTGGTGGTACGTGGATGGGTATTACAGCATCTGGACGTTGGGCAGTGATCACCAATTTTCGTGATGGCACAGACCGGCAGCATTATCCGACCTCGCGTGGTCATTTAGTGCAGGCCTTTTTGGAATCTGAGCAGAAACCCATTCGCTTTGCTCAAATGCTTGAGAAACAACAGCAGGAATATGCTGGTTTTAACCTGGTGATAGGAGATCAAACGCAGGCAGTATATATGAGTAACCGAGGTGAGGCTCCTCAGGTGCTGGCCAGTGGCGTATACGTAATTTCTAACGGGCTCATGAGCGACTCCTGGCAAAAGACCTTGCATTTACGAAAGCGCTTTACCCAGGAATTTTTACCTATGCTCCAGCGTCCTGTTGCTGAGCACATACTGGAGTCAGCTGTCTGGGATATTTTAGAAGATGAGCGCAAGGTAGATCAGAATGCCCTGCCAGAGACGGGTATCAGTCAGGATATGGAACTGCTACTTTCTTCTACTTTTATTCAAAGCCCGATGTACGGAACCCGGTGTTCAAATTTTTTAAGGTTGTACCATCATGCATGGAATTGGCTGGAAAAGACTCAGCAAGGAGAGCAGAGCGGGCAGATTGTGCAGCAGCGGATTTCTCTGACTCAACAAAAATAAATATGCCGGTCAATAGGCCGGCATATTCATAAAAAGAGGATTAACCCGCAATTGCGCCGCCGTCTTTACGGGTAATTACGACAGTTGCCGAACGTGGGCGGGCTGTAGTGTTATTCCGGTCAGTTTGGGTTGCCGGCCAGTGACTTGCAGGAGTTACATAGCTGGCAGAGTCTTCGCCCGGATGCTGCACATTAATGAAAATAGCTTTGTAATCAGGGGTCATGGCAATCCCGGTAATTTCACACTGTTTTGGCCCTACCAGGAAACGGCGCAGGGTTGAGTCTGTTACTTTTACACCCATTAATGTCTGCTGTCCGCTTGAAGTAGTTGCGGTAGTACCATCACCAATCTGACCTGGCAAAGCAGCAAGCATCATACAGTTTGTGACATCGGTATAAGCTCCATCATCTGTTTGAATCCAGAGCACACCACGCGGGTCAAACCACATTCCGTCTGGTGAAGACAGGTCATTGTTATCAGTCAGACCAGACAGGTTAATATTTGATGCCATAGAGGCTTCGGCACCAAACAGATAAATATCCCACTTGAAGGTTTCAGCTGTAGTTTTATCATCGGTTTCTTTAAAACGGATAATATGACCATTTACGTTGCCACTTTGAGTTTTTTTGTCTTTAAGGTCATCATAATTACGCGGGTTAGCTGCATCTGTCGGGTAACTGGTTCCCCGATTCGAGTTGTTGGTCAGGGTAACGTAGATTTCACCATTTACCGGATTAACGGTCGCCCATTCCGGACGGTCCATTTTTGTTGCGCCGACAGCATCCCCCGCTAAACGGGCAAATGTCACCACATCGGCTTGAGAGGTGAAGGGATAAGTACTGCTACTTTCATTCAGACCATTTTTACCATAGCTTAGTTCAATCCACTGGCCTGAACCATCACTGTTAAACTTGGCAACATACAGTTTTCCTGAGTTCATGTATTTATCGCCAGCAGTATAGCCGCGGTTTACATCTTTCGGGTCCCATACTGCACTCGAGACAAATTTATAGATGTATTCGCCTTTAGAGTCGTCACCCATATAAAATGCCAAAGGTTGGCCCGCTACTGCACGGCAGGCACTGTCTTCATGTGCAAAACGGCCTAAAGAAGTACGTTTAACCGGTCTCTGACCGCCATCAAACGGGTCAATCTCGACCATCCAGCCAAAAGTATTGGGTCCGTTACGATAGTCCTGAGTAGGCTGATCCGCTTTTACATCAGCATTCCAGCGGTCATATAGATCCTGTGACTCAACCTGTCCAATGACAGTTTCCCAAGCATAGCGTGAGCTTGCGCCCAAATAGACTGGTCGACCCTGATCATCAATATTTGGTATTAAATTACCATTTGAATCTTTTCTATAAACAATTTTGCCATCTTCACCCTTTTTAGGAGCGCCCTGCTCATCCAGCTCATAAAGATAAGGTTCGTCTTTTTTTAGTCCCAGACCATAACGTTTTAATGCGATTTTCTCGGCATTTGTACGTTGGTACTCGTCATGTCCTGAACGCTGGAAATAGCCAATAAAGTTTTCTTCGGTAGTTAAATAAGTACCCCAAGGTGTATAGCCATTGCCACAGTTGTTATGTGTACCACGTGTTTGACGTCCGGCAGGTGAAAAACGTGTAGCAAGCAGACTGGAACCTGCAGCAGCACCGGCAAAATCCATTTCTGTTGAGGCAGTAATACGGCGGTTAAAAACAGAGTTTTTAACAATTTCTACTTTTTGAGTTGCCGGGTCCTTTTTAATATGGACTACAGATACGCCGTGCGCATTGGTTTCACGAATAACTTCATCCTCAGGACGGCGTCCTTCAACCTTGGTTGGACCTTTAGGATGAAGGAAGGTCTGGTTGATGTATTCATGGTTCATTACCAGCAAACCTTGTGCTGAGACCGTATCATCAAAGCGGTCTGTAGCGCTGTTTAAACCAAAGAAATGCATACCATCATGGCAGTCACCAGAACGGAACTGGAAGCTTGGACCAGGTGGAATATCATTATCATTCCAGTCCCCAAGCATTGGATTAATTGGGTCTCCCAACGCATAGATTACAGTAGCTTGATAGCCTTCAGGTACAGTCACAATGTCATCCAGATTTTTAGCCACTGGAGTAAATGAAAGTTTGCTAGGCTTCTGGTTAGGGTCATTCGGAGTAACTGGTGCTGTTCCGCTATTACTATTGTCGTCATCATCATTACAGCCAGTCAGTGTAGAAGCCAGCGCCAAGGCAACTGCTCCACTTGCTGTCTTGGTAATGAGACTGCGGCGCGTCATGCGTTGCTCTAAAATGTCACGGAAATGGATATTAGATGAAGTATTATTATCAAGTTCTTGATCTTCATGATATGGCGTCAGCTGCGTCATGTTTTTTCCTAAATACAAGTAAGGTGTTGTTAAGTTGTAATTAAATTAGGTGATAAATATGACGGGACCTTGACGGTTAAGTGACATTCAGGTGAAGAAAATAAGACAGTATGATGAAAAAAGCAGACCGAAGTCTGCTGAAATAAAGTTGAAGATCTTAGACTGCTCTACGCCTTTCAATGAGTTTTCCAAAGAAAAGTCCAGCTTCGAAAAGTAGCCACATTGGAATAGCCAGCATAACCATGGAAATTGCATCTGGTGGAGTAACAAACATGGCGATAAAAAAACACCCGACAATGATAAAACGTCTTTTCTCGACCAGTTGTTGTGTAGATACAACCCCAATCAAAATCAGAAGCAAAGTAATAATCGGAATTTCAAAAGTCAGTCCAAATACCAGAAACAGTTTTAAACAGAAAGCTAGGTAACTATTAATGTCTGTCATCGGTGCCACTGTTTCAGGTGACACACTCATGAAGAAATGCAGAATTGAAGGCAGGGCAACAAAATAGGCAAATGCAATGCCGGCATAAAACAAGCTGATACTTCCTACCAATAAGGGCAGGGCTAAGGATTTTTCTTTTTCATATAGCGCCGGTTTTACAAATGTCCAGAGCTGATAAATGATAAAGGGCATGGCAATCATGAGGGCGATAAAGAAATTCAGCTTGAAGGGCGCCATGAACGTCGCGGTTACATCGGTCGCAATCATGGTTGACGAGCTGGGTAACTGGGCCCTTAGTGGTTCTGAAAGTAGCTGATAAGTCCGGTTTGCAAAAGGCAGCAGACAAAAAAATAGAGCAATTAGAATAGCAACAATTTTAAAAAGATGACGGCGCAAAATCATTAAGTGCCGGGTAATGGGCATCTCTTCAAGTTGGGTTTGTGACTGCTCATTTAATATTGGGCCTGGGAGCTGTGAAGGAGAAAGTTGACTCATACAGCCACCTTGAGTTCAGGATAAGAAGACTGTACAGGGCTTTCTGGCTGTTCAGTAATTTGGCAAAAGCAGGCCGGCCGTTCTGGTTGACGAGTCAGGACCAGAGACGGGGCTTGCTCAATAAAAAAGTACTGCGTGGATAAATTTTTATTATGAGTATTTGCATGTTCTTGTAGAGCGTTATCTGCAAAGTTTTTGTGTTGTTGTAGTTCATGCATCTGGGCTTGCATTTTCTGTTCCAGCTCTTGAATACGGGCCATTTCCTGCTGCATCTGCTCACGGAGTTCTGAAAGGCGCAATTCACGGTCCAGATCAGCCTGTACATTACTGACCATACGTTTGATCTTGCCATACCACCTGCCAGCAAAGCGCGCTGCCTCTGGTAACTTTTCCGGCCCAAGCACCAATAAAGCAATGATGCCAAAAGCCAGCAGCTCAGTCATACCAATATTGAGCATGAAAAATACCCTAGTGTTTTACGGTTGAATTTGTGTCAGCACTAACATTCTGGTGTTCAATAGTGCGCGGTTCCTGAAGGGCTACAGTTTGCTGCTCATCTTCGCGAATAGATTTTTTAAAGTCTTTAACTACACCACCTACATCTTTACCTAAATTTTTAAGTTTTGACGTGCCGAACAGCAAGATAACGACAATTGCAAAAATGACCACATGCCAAATAGATAGTCCAGCCATAGAAAATTCTCCTGTTTTAACTAGAAGATATCTCAACAGGTCTGTATGACAGCCTTGTGACTTATATATTGCAGTTTAAAGACAGCCTGCCATTTAGAGCATTTAATTAATGTTAGTGCTACCATAGCGCCACAACACCAGAGGAAAACCACGTGGCATTGCTTTTACCCCTCTTTGCATTTTTATGTGGTCTGGGACTGGCGACAACTGCATATGCCTCTGCATTAAAAACTATGCTCGCAACCCTGCTGGCACGAGTATTTATACCCGCTGTCATTATTTATAATATGGTGTTTTATCAGGCAGGCAGCCTTAGCCTGATGATATTTAGTTTTATTGTCGCGGTAATTCTATTTTATTTTTTCTGGCTCATTTCTCAAGACAAGCTCCAGTCTTTATGTTTTAGCTATGTAAATATGGCTTGGCTCGGTTTTCCTTTTGCGATTGCTTTATTTGGGCCTGAAATCAGTGCACCAATGGTAGCTTTATATATTGGCGGTTCAATTTTTGGCAACATCTGGGCAGTGACTGCGGTCAGTTCGGAGCAGCAGTCCTGGAAGAGTATTTTGCAAAAAGTGCTTCAATCACCACCAGTAATTGCCCTGACTATTGCTATATTGTGCCGCTTATTCGGTTTTCAGTATATGCCTGAGCATAAATGGATTGATATGCTTTACGGTCTGGCCAAAATCGGTATGAGCTTTGCGGGGATGTGCGTGCTAGGCATGTGGCTGCGCCGGACGAAAGTTCAGCTAGACGATATAACTTATAGTTTAAAACTGGCTGTACTTAAACTGTGCTGTGGACTGGTTTTATGTAGTCTGACTTATTTTTTTATTTCTATTCCACATATCGGGCAGTATATAGGAGTCATGTTTCTACTGTTCTGTTTGCCGCCGGCGGCAAATATTGTGGCGCTAGAAACTCATTATCAGGGTACTGGAATCTCTGCCAAGTATATTGCTTCAGGTACTATGGTGAGCTGCGCAATTATTCTGATTTATGGTCTGCTACTACACATCGTTTAAAGTTCCTTTCTTAAAGAAAAGGAACTTTTCACCCTTTAAAACGAATTTAAACTGTGGCTTATTGATGATTCTGCAAACTTCGTTGAAATAGCTGCATGGCCTGCCCGCGATGACTGATTTTATTTTTCTCTTCTTTTGGCAGCTCGGCACTGGACAGGCCAAGTTCTGGTAACCAGAACAGGGGATCATAACCAAAGCCATGTTCACCACGTGGTTTTTCCAGAATCTCTCCTTGCCACACGCCCTCAAAAATTTGCGGTAGCGGATCTTCAGCATGTTGTACTAAGGCCAAAACACAGACAAACATGGCTTCAACCGGTTCTCCGGGTCTTCGCAGAGATTTTAATTCTTCCAGTAAGCGAGCATTATTGGCTGCATCATTCCCATGTTCTCCAGCATAGCGAGCCGAGTAGATACCGGGTGCTCCATTTAAAATCGGGACACAAATCCCCGAATCATCGGCAATCGCCGGTTTGCCAGAAATACGTGCAGCATGACGGGCCTTAATAATGGCATTTTCAACAAAGCTCAACCCGTCTTCAATTGCATCAGCAATATTTAGCTGACCTTGAGGAATGACCTCAACTGGAAGTGCCAGCTGTTCAAACAGTTTTTCAAACTCGGCAATTTTCCCTTTGTTGTTACTGGCCAGAACCAGACTTTCCTGAGATAACCATGTATTTGCAGACATTTTATTGTGCTCGTCACTTTAAGAAACAGTTTAAATATTTTACCTCAAATCGAATGCTTTATTGAGACCATAAAAAAGCGCCCGAAGGCGCCTTAAATACAAGCTTCAAATTATTGGGCCTGAATCCATTTGTCTGCACGGTCACGTGCCATACGAATCTGTTCCTGGGTAAGGTTAGCTGCCAGTGCAGTTTTCTTGCCCTCAGACAGATTAATAACTTTAGTGTCGAGCATACCGTCGCGGGTAGACAGTTCATACCACTGATAAGCACCTACATAGTTCTTTTTCTGCTCTTCCATCATTGCCAGGTTAAAGCTGGCACGGTTGTCACCGCTGCTGGCGGCTTTTTCAAAATAACGGCGAGCCAGAATCTCATCTTTTTTTACGCCGATCCCGTCTGCATACATCCGGCCCACATTCAGTTGGGCAGCAGACAAACCTTGGTCAGCGGCAGCTTTAAACCAGGCAAATGCCTGCTTTTCATCCTTTTGAATATCTTTACCGTACTGGTAATGGGTGGCTAAATAGAACTGGGCACCTGGCTGGCCTGCTTTTGCAGCTTTAACCAGATCATTGATCCCCATAGTTGAATAACGCGCTGCCTGGGCTGCTGTAGATTGTTGTTGTGGAATATAGTCAGCATGCGCCTGGATAGTTAAAAGTCCAAATACCAATGTGCCAATTAAGGTCGTTTTTTTCATAGAGCGCTCACTCGATAAATAGCGACTTCACCAAACAGATTCGGAACATGTTTACTCAGTAAACTACCTTGCTGATTCCCATTCACGGCGAGTCGGTTAATAATTTGGATATCATTTTCCGCGCATAAAGCTTCAAAATCGCGGAACGTACATAAATGAATGTTTGGGGTGTTATACCACATATAGGGTAGAGCATCCGAAACAGGCATTTTCCCTTTAAGAGCCAGAAAAGAACGGGTTTTCCAGTGGGCGAAGTTCGGGAAAGTAATAATAGCCTGTTTCCCTACACGCACCATGTCACGAAGTAACACATCTGGTGCATCCACCGCCTGTAAAGCCTGTGCCATGACTACATAGTCAAAAGACTGATCATCAAAACGGCTCAAACCCAGGTTCAAATCCTGCTGGATAATATTTAACCCGCGACTGATGGCAATTGCAATCTTTTCTTGATCAATTTCTAGTCCATAGGCCTGAATTTGATGCCGGCGGCTCATATGGGCGAGTAATTCTCCATCCCCACAGCCAAGATCAAGGACTTTAGAGCCTGGTTTGATCCAACGTTCTGCCAGCTGCTGATCAATACGCATTATACCGTCTCCTTCGGGGTGGACTTCAGGTGTTCTTCGCCACCAAGAAAAGCACGCAAGGTTTTTACATAAAGCGGAATCGGGAACAAGAACGAGTCATGGCCCTGTTCAGCGTCAATATCCAGATAACTGACCGGTTTATGATTCGTAATCAGAGCTTCTACAATTTCTTGTGAACGCTTTGGAGTAAAACGCCAGTCTGTAGTAAAGGAAATGACCAGAAAACGGCATTTGGTCTGGCTCATGGCCCGGGTTAGGGACTCTTCATATTCACGGGCGGGATCAAAGTAATCCAGAGCTTTGGTCATGATCAGATAAGTATTGGCATCAAAATTACGGCTAAACTGTTCACCCTGATAACGCAGATAGCTTTCAACCTGAAACTCGACATCAAAACCATACATGAATTTTCCGGACTTCAAGTCACGGCCGAATTTTTGCATCATGGCTTCTTGCGAAAGGTAGGTAATATGGCCGACCATACGCGCTAAAATCAGACCGCGTTTTGGATAACTGTCGTGTTCCAGATAGCGCCCATGATGGAAATCCGGATCAGAGAGAATAGACTGGCGTGCGACCTCATTAAAAGCAATATTCTGTGCAGATAGTTTAGGTGCACTGGCAATCACCACACAATTCTTCAAGCGGTCCGGATAATCTACTGACCACTGTAGTGCCTGCATGCCGCCGAGTGAACCACCCACAATCGCGTACCAGACATCAATTCCTAACCGGTCTGACAGGAGTGCCTGGGTTTTTACCCAGTCACGTACAGTGACCAGTGGAAAATCCGGACCATAGGGCAGGTTATCATTATCAGGGTTAGGGGAGGTTGGACCGGTTGAGCCATGGCAGCCCCCAATATTATTCAGGGCCACTACAAAAAACTTGTTGGTATCAATGGCCTTGCCAGGCCCAATACAGGCATCCCACCAGCCCGGTTTTTTATCATCTTCATGATGATAACCTGCGGCATGATGATGACCAGACAATGCATGGCAAAGCAGAATCGCATTGGACTTGTCTTGGCTCAAGGTACCATAAGTTTCAACCATCAAGTCAAAACGGGGCAGAATACGTCCACATTCTAGTTCGAGTGGTTCTTCAAATTGAAACTTTTGCGGGGTGACCAGGCCCACTGAGTCGCTTGGAAAAGACACGGGAATGGTTCGCCTTAAATCTTTAAAAATGAATAATAAAAAGGATACCAAGCTCAGGGTATCCTTTCAAAAGGAATTGTATATTAAATCGCGGCAGCAATGACCTGTTCAGGGTGTAATACGCCCTGATCAATCAGGCGGTTAGTACAGGCAAGGATGGCCTCAATTGAAGAGGTTACGATATTGTCGTGTACGCCGGCACCAAAAGCATTTTTACCCGAACCTTTGACTTGCAGTTCGACCAGTGCCAGTGCTTTTGCATTAGCACCTGAACCAATACTGCGTTCTTCATAGTTCAATACATCAATCGGCAGTTGCAAGGCATCCAGAATAGCCGAAATTGGCCCATTGCCTTCTCCACGGATCTGTTGCTTCTGGCCATTCATGGTCACTTCAAGTTCAATGACCTGATTACCATTATGGTCGGAAAGCTTATAGTTCTGTGCAATGTAGTGAGTATTTTTAGCTTCGACATAGGTCTGCTTGAACAGTGACCAGATTTCCTGGGCAGTAATCTCGGTTGCGGTCGCATCTGTGTGCTCTTGTACTACTTGTGAGAATTCAATCTGCAAGCGACGTGGCAATACAACGTTATAGTTAGATTCAAGCAAATAGGCGATACCACCCTTACCTGACTGTGAGTTGACGCGAATTACTGCATCATAATCACGGTCCAGATCTTTGGGATCAATTGGCAAATAAGGCATATCCCAGATTTCTTCATTTTTCTGGAATTCAAAACCTTTCTTGATGGCATCTTGGTGCGAGCCAGAAAATGCAGTAAAGACCAGATCACCTGCGTATGGATGGCGCGGGTGTACAGGCAAACCGGTACATTCTTCAACTGTAGCAA
Organism: Acinetobacter sp. UNC436CL71CviS28; assembly: GCF_000620525.1. Taxonomy (NCBI): domain Bacteria; kingdom Pseudomonadati; phylum Pseudomonadota; class Gammaproteobacteria; order Moraxellales; family Moraxellaceae; genus Acinetobacter; species Acinetobacter sp. UNC436CL71CviS28. The sequence continues at coordinate 91,733 of NZ_JIBB01000002.1, read as the reverse complement.
TTATTTCATTAATATTGGAAAAATCCAGGTTTGGTGCCACACCTTGAGTGTACATATTCAGGGCAATTGCTGCGACATCAACATTACCAGTCCGTTCGCCATTACCAAATACGCAGCCTTCCACACGGTCTGCACCTGCCATAATGGCCAGTTCTGAGGCAGCAATACCGCAGCCCCGGTCATTGTGGCAATGAACTGAAATAATTACGCCATCACGACGTTCAATATTGCGGTGCATCCATTCGATCTGGTCTGCATAAACATTTGGCGTAGAAACTTCTACAGTAGCTGGCAAGTTTAAAATAACCTTATTTTCCGGAGAGGCTTCCCAGATTTCAGTTACAGCATCACAAACGTCTTTGGCAACCTCAAGCTCGGTTGCAGAGAAACATTCAGGGCTGTACTGAAAAATAAAATCAGTTTCAGGATACTGCGCTGCATATTCTTTCACTTTTTGTGCTGCATTAATCGCTAACTGCTTGGCACCATTGATATCTACATTTAATACCTTGTTACGGAAAGTCGGTGAGTTGGCATTATAGATATGCACAATCGCGCGTTTGGCACCTTCCAGCGCTTCAAAAGTGCGTTGAATCAAGTGGTCACGTGCCTGAACCAGAACCTCGATATAGACATCATCTGGAATATGATTTTCTTCAATCAGCTTACGGGTAAAGTCAAAATCAATCTGTGAAGCAGATGGAAAACCAATCTCAATATGTTTAAAACCGATCTTTATCAGCATCTGGAACATCTTGAATTTCTGTTCAAGATCCATCGGTTCAAAAATGGCCTGATTACCATCACGCAGGTCAGTACTCATCCAGATAGGCGCTTGATTGATTTCTTTATTTGGCCACTGGCGGTCTGGTAAATCGACACGCTGATACATACGACGGTATTTTTTACTTGGGTCAGCCAACATCATGAGGGAACTCCTTATGTAGCAAGGTGGCTCGGATCGAATTTAAGCGCAACGTACTACTTTTATATTAACTATATTTTGTCAAACTATTTAAAATTTCAAGGTATCTTTTAGCCTTATACAGGCAGGTATATATTATGCGCGCGCGAGGCGCAGCATCAGGGGCAAGCTCAGGAGGGAGCCTGTAGGGAGGAGGGCGAGAATATTCGGGTATATATTCATGCCCTTAAAATTACGTGATAAAAAATAAGCTGTCAATCGTTATCTGTAAAATAATCAGACAACTATAATTAATAGAAAAAGCCTATTAAAATAACAGTTTATTTTTTCTTTAACTGTCTTAAAGCTCTGCCCATTTACGCATCAGGTTGTGATACAGATTTGTGAGCTTGATAACCTCCTGATGCTGGTCACCCAGCTGCATGCGCAGGTTTTGTATAGTCTGGTCCAGATTAAACAGCATATGACGTTCTGCATCATCACGTACCATACTTTGTACCCAGAAAAATGAAGCAATCCGGCAGCCTTGGGTGACTGGTGTGACTTCATGCAGACTGGTTGAAGGGTAGAGAATCATGTCTCCGGCTGGCAGCTTGACTTCGTGATAACCATAAGTATCTTCTACCACCAATTCACCTCCTACATACTCTTCCGGCTCACTTAAAAATACAGTACAGGACAGATCGGTCCGTAACCGCTCATTGGTCCCACGGATACGGCGGATAGAGTTGTCGACATGAAAACCGAATGCCTCATTATTTTCATAGCGATTGAATAACGGAGGAATGATATCAAGAGGAATGGCGGCCGATAAAAATAATGGGTGCTGGCCTAAAGATTCTAAAATAATTGTACTTAAATGATGAGTAAGAGGATGGTCTTCTGGAAGCTGCTGATTTTGTTTGACCGTGGCTGACAGCGTCCCTGCGGTGACTTTGCCATTGACCCACTCAATTTTAGCCATTTCTTCCCGAAAATGCTGGACCTGGGTTTGAGTTAATACATGAGGAATATGATGGATCACGGCTTTCACCTGTCTTAGTAAAATATGGATATAAAAATAGCCCCTATATAGAGGCTATTTTAAGCTAAAAACCATAAAAATATTATGGTTTTCGGCACAAGATTAATATTTAAAGTTTAAAGACAGTACAGCATTGCGGCCTTCTGCTTCTGTAGCATAGTGAGAAGCATAGGCTTTAGTGAAATAGCGTTTATCTGAGAGATTGTTAAGGTTCAGCTGCAGATCAACATTTTTATTTACGTTATAGCGTGCCATGGCATCGTAACGGACATAGCCCGGTACATACTTGGTATTGGCTAAGTCACCATAGACTTTGTCCATTGCAGTTGCACCAGCACCAAGTTGAAGTTGTGGAAGAGCCTGATAGTTTGTCCAAAGTGTAGCGCTGTTTTTAGGAACATTCGGCATCCGGTTACCGTTAAATACCGCTTGGTCAGTACAGGTTGTGCCACGACAGCTTACGCCATTCTTAGTTGCTTCACTATCTAGATAGGTATAGCCGGCGCTGATATCCCATTTATCGGTAATTTTACCGTTCAAGCCCAGCTCAATACCGTCAACTTTGCTTTCGCCAATATTACTATAAGTAGTAGGACTCAACTGAATACGCGCATTCTGCTTTTCAGTACGGAAAATTGCAGCAGTTAAATTTAAACGATTTTCTAAAAGATCCCATTTGGTCCCAATTTCGAAAGTCTGGCTTTCTTCAGGATCTAAATTGCTATACGCTGCGCCAATACCTTCAGAACCGTCACCAGCATCTACACCTACAGGGTTTGCAGATGTTGCATAGCTGGCATAAATTGAACCATTTTCAACTGGTTTGAAAGTTATACCTGCTTGATAAGTAAAGAAATCAGTATCACTTTCAGTTTTAACTTGCTCGCCAACTTGTTTTGTTGGAGGAGTGGTGGATGAACCTAGAACAGCACTGTTACGTGCGCCATATGTCATGGTTTGTTCTGTATCAAACTTGTCCCAACGTAAGCCTAAATCTAAAATCCATTGTGGATTGAATTCAATGCTGTCTAGGAAATAAATAGAAGTAGACTTAGTTTGTGTATTATATTGGTCTGCACCTTCAGTACTGATACTTCCTGTCCATGGTCCCCGATTAGGATTTTGAACAGAAGTACACCAGCCCGAAGCAATATCGGCAGGGGTACATTTGTTGTATTCTGCACCTGTAGCAGACAAGCCATTAATAATATATTGAGTACGATCTGTTTCTTGATCCGAATACTCAGCACCTAAGTTAAAGCTATGCTTAAGAGTGCCAGTATTAAATTTTCCAGTTAATGCTAACTGGTCAGTAAATGTATCAGTATTAGCAATACGTGAGTTTACACGTGCCCATACATTCCCATTTTTATAAATGTTTCCTTGAGAATCATCCGGGTTGGTCCACAGATAATCATTCTTAGACTTGCTATAAACTGCGGTATTTGAAATGGTTAGATTATCAGCCAGATCATGTTCTAACTTGATTGTACCAACCTGATTTTCCTGTTTTTGGAAATCACGGTCTTTCCAGCCGTAATAAATTCCTTGTTTGACATCAATTGGCTTTCCTGAATATTGCGAATATCCAGTAGGGTTGTTGTATGGTACGCCTGAATCAGGAGTATCGTCTGTTTTTAGGTAGTAGTAGCTCAGGGTCGCACGAGTAGAAGTATCTAAACCAAATGTAATACTTGGTGCAATACCGGCACGTTTATATTCAGCCCCATCAGACTGGCCGGCTTTTTCATTGTGGTGCCCCATAATGGCAACGCGGGCTGCTATCCCATTACCGAAGTCTTTATTACCATCTAGCGTTATACGCTGATAATTATCTGTACCATTTTCAACAGAGCCTTCTAGAAAGTCGCCTTTTTTAGCTACTTTAGAAATCAAGTTGATACTGCCGCCCACTGTACCTGCTCCGCCCATAGCAGAAGCAGAACCTTTAGTGACTTCAACCTGTTCTACAGCAAACATTTCACGGTTTTGAGAGGTAGCGTTACGAACGCCATCAACATACATTGAACTTTCAGAGTTATAACCCCGAATAAATGGTCGGTCTCCATTTGGATTTCCACCTTCACCTGCTCCTAGGGTAATTCCAGGCACAGTGCGTAAGGCATCACTTAAAGTCGTTACTTTAGTATCTTCAATCAGCTGATTCGAAATAATAGAAACTGATTTAGGGGTATCTAGTAAAGGAGCAACAAATTTGCTATTTGCAGACTGGTCTACCTTTAAGCTTTGTTGTTCTGTGGTGGCTTGGGAGTGAATAGTTTCAAGTTGAGCAACTTGATCTTGTGCAACAGCATGCCCCGCCATCACTGAAAGTGATGAGACAATCGCAGAAGATACGATTTTCTTACGTGTTTTAATGAAAGCCATTTCTTACTCAAAATGTATAGTGTGAAATTGTATGCGAATAATAATGATTCTTATTTTTTATCACCATATTTTTGTATTGGTATTGGCAATAAATTTTATATATTTAATTCAATAAATTAATGTTATATAGTAACTTAAAATTTATAAGTTTTTGATAATTAATGTTTTGTGTTGAACACGGGAGTTTATAGCTCTTAATAGGATATTTAAATAAAAACTAAATATTCTGATAAATGCTTCTTTATAAAAATTAAAATTGATTAGCGCTTTATTAAAAGGGCAAATTTGACAGAGTTTCCAATATTTTTAATTCTCTATCGATATTAAGGGAGGAAGTTAATATTTAATTCGGGACCAAATTTAAAATAATCTTCTTAATTTCATGCAAATCAGGCGAATTCAGGTAGTTTCTTCGGTGTATTTTGTATATCTTTAAATGTTGTCATATAATGTGGCACTTTTTAAAACTGTTATTACTAACACACATATCGAGGAAGCCATGCAAGTAACTTCTGAAGCGGTTTCGGGCGTTGCCCGTCGTTTAAATGTTTCTGTACCGACGAGCCGTATTAACGAGCAGTTTGAAGCTCGCTTGAAACGCACTGCCAAAACTGTGAAGATCAACGGCTTCCGCCAGGGCAAAGTGCCTGTAAACGTTGTACGCCGTGAATATGGCGCTGGTATTTATCAGGAAGTGGTGAACGATATTATTCGTGACACTGTATTTGAAGCGATTCAACAAGAAAAAATCAATGCTGTTGGCATGCCAAATATTGATAAAGTTGAAAATAAAGATGATGCGCTGGTATATGAAGCCACTGTAGAAGTTTATCCTGAAGTAGAAGTTAAAGCTCTAGATACTCTTACTGTTGAGCGTAAAACATCTGAAATTCAAGATAAAGATGTTGACCAGATGATTGAAAACCTGCAAAAACAGCGTCAAACCTGGGTTGAGACCAAAGGTATGGCGAAAAAAGACATGCAGGTCACTTTTGACTTCGAAGGAACAATCGATGGTGAAAAATTTGAAGGCGGTTCTGCAACTGACTTTAAACTGGTCTTAGGCTCAGGCCGTATGATTCCTGGCTTTGAAGATGGCATCATTGGCATGAAGAAAGGCGAAGAGAAAGTGATTGATGTTACTTTCCCTGAAGACTATCAGGCTGAAAATCTGGCAGGTAAAGCGGCACAGTTTAAAATTACTGTAAAGCAGGTTGAAAAAGCAAAACTTCCTGAACTGGATGCTGAATTCCTGCAAACCTTTGGTGTTTCTGAAGAAGAAGGAATTGACAAGTTAAAAGCTGACGTTCGTAAAAATATGGAACGTGAAGTTCGTAACGGTCTTCGTAACCAGGTAAAACAGGCTGCATTTGATGCACTGGTTGAAGCAAATGAAGTTGAAGTTCCAAGTGCCATGGTTGCTCAGGAAATCGACCGCCAACGTCAACAGATGATCCAGCAGTTTACCCAGCAGTTTGGTGGTGCAAACGCGCAAACTTTTGACAAGAGCATGCTTCCTGATGAACTGTTTAAAGAACAGGCAGAAAAATCAGTAAAACTTGGTGTACTGGTAAGCAAGGTTTTGGCTGATGCTAAACTTGAAGTTGATCCGGCTCGTGTAGAGGCTTATATCGAAGATATGGCTTCTTCTTATGAAGACCCAACTGAAGTTATTGAGTACTTTAAAAATGATAAACAGCAACGTGCTCAAATCGAGGCTGTTGTGCTTGAAGACCAAGTTGTTGACTATATTCTTGCTGCAGCTCAGGTTTCAGATACAGAAGTGAGCTATGAAGATTTGCTAAAAGAACAGCAAGCTCGTCGTGCTTAAATCTGACGATACAGAAAAAGGCGCTTAATGCGCCTTTTTTTATACACGTCGTAAATTTGTTAAATTAGTTTATATACACGATATTTCCCCGTTTTTTATTCAATATTCACTAGGGAAAATTTTGCATTTTTGCAAATTATCCCTCATATTGTGGCTATGAGCTGAGTCATAAGAATTTTAGGAATAAATAGCCCTATGTATGTCCCAAGTATTGAAAATGCTTTAGTTCCGGTGGTGGTTGAGCAATCATCTCGTGGTGAACGTTCTTTTGATATTTTTTCACGGCTTCTGCGTGAGCGTGTAATTTTTTTAACTGGTGAAGTTGAAGATAACATGGCCAATCTGATTGTGGCACAAATGTTGTTTTTAGAGGCAGAAAATCCTGACAAGGATATCCATCTCTACATCAATTCACCAGGGGGATCAGTCACTGCAGGTATGGCAATTTACGATACCATGCAGTTTATTAAACCAGATGTAGTGACCTATTGTATGGGACAGGCGGCTTCAATGGGGGCATTTTTATTAAATGCCGGTGCCAAAGGTAAGCGTTTCTGTCTGGAAAATGCCCGTGTCATGATACACCAGCCTTTGGGCGGTTTCCGTGGTCAGGCTTCAGACATTGAAATCCATGCACGTGAAATACTGTTTATTAAAGAACGCCTGAACCGGCTGATGGCTGAACACAGTGGTCAGGACTATGAACGTATTGCACGTGACACTGACCGCGATAACTTTATGACAGCTCAAGCTGCCAAAGAATATGGCCTGGTTGATGAAGTTCTCAGCAAGCGCCCTTAATTTTTAAGATTCAAGTATTGGAGTAAATATGTCCGAACATCCTCAAGGACAAAAGCATTGTTCATTTTGCGGTAAAACGCAGTCTGAAGTCGGGAAACTGATTGCAGGCGAGGACGCTTATATTTGTAATGAATGTGTGGACGTATGCTTGGACCTTGTACAAACCAGCCAGCAAGTCGAAACTGGTGATTGGGCAAGCCGTCCTTTGCCAAAACCGCACGAGATTCGTGCTGCGCTTGACCAATATGTGATTGGTCAAGATATTGCTAAAAAAACATTGTCTGTAGCTGTCTACAACCATTACAAGCGTCTGAAAGTCAGCCAGAATGGACATAAAACAGAAGATAAGGTTGAAATTGCCAAAAGTAATATTTTGCTGATCGGACCGACAGGTTCAGGTAAAACCCTGCTTGCACAAACTCTTGCCCGTCTTCTGGATGTACCATTTGCTATGGCAGATGCCACCACTTTAACTGAAGCCGGTTATGTGGGTGAAGATGTTGAGAATATTGTACAGAAGCTTTTGCAAAAAGCTGATTACGATATTGAGAAAGCACAGAAGGGTATTATCTATATCGATGAGATTGATAAGATTACTCGTAAGTCTGAAAATCCATCGATCACCCGTGATGTTTCTGGTGAAGGTGTCCAGCAGGCTTTGCTGAAAATGATTGAAGGTACAGTGGCTTCTATTCCACCTCAAGGTGGACGCAAGCATCCACAGCAAGAATTTATCCAGGTGGATACCTCAAATGTCCTGTTTATCTGTGGCGGCGCTTTCTCCGGATTGGAAAAAATTGTACAGCATCGTCAGGAAAAAGGTGGAATTGGCTTTACTGCAGAAGTAAAAAGCAAAGACGAAACTAAAAAGCTTGCCGAGCTGTTCCGTCAGGTAGAACCGGCTGATCTGGTTAAATTTGGCTTGATTCCAGAATTTATTGGTCGTCTGCCAGTGATTGCAACACTTGAAGAGCTGGATGAAGATGCACTGATGCAGATTCTGACAGAACCTAAAAATGCATTGACCCGTCAATACCAGTATCTTTTCAATATGGAAGATGTGGATCTGGTATTTGAAGATTCTGCCCTGCGTGCTGTTGCTAAAAAGGCACTAGAACGTAATACCGGAGCACGTGGTCTACGCTCTATTTTGGAAAATGTCCTGCTCGAAACCATGTATGACCTGCCAAGCCGTAATGATGTCGGGACAGTGGTCATTAATGAGGCAGTAATCAATGATGGTGCTGAGCCAGAATATCGTTCTGAGCGTTTGCCGCGTCAAGAAGGCGAAGAAGGGGCAGTCCCTAAATCTGAGCTGAAGGTTGTGAATACCAAATCTGCCTGAATCTGATTGGCTGTTCATCTGAAACGTGCCGAGTATAATCCGCTGGGCACGTTTTTTATTTTCAAATTTACATGCGGGTGTTAAGCTCAATAGAATGTTGATGTAACATGACAAAAATTTAAAATAAGAAAAACATGGTAAGGGATAATCATGCGTTATTTATTGCTGACAATACTTGGTAGCGGAATGCTATGGGGATGTCATACTCAACCTGTTTCGCCTCCAACTCCGGCTTTGGTCTCTACGTTAAAAAATATAGATCTGAGTCAGTCGCCTTCTATGCTAGAGCAGCACCGGGTTGGAATGTTTTCAGTTGGTTCCTGGGTAAACCAGAAACCGGGACAGCTTTTTCAGCGAGTTAAGCCCCAACATCCGCAAGCTGCAGTGGTATATCTGTACCGTCCGGATAGCCGCTGGAACCGGCAGGAAGTGGTAGCACCTAATTTTTTTCTGAATGGTGAGCGTATTCCCAGTCTGATCAGTAATCATTATTATTGGCTGGAACTGGCCGAGGGTCATTACCGCTTGACTATTAGCCGGCCCTTAGGCGTAATACATTTTCAAAAGCCGATAGTGGCTGACTTTAAAGTGAGTGCTGGTCAGCAGTATTTTCTGAAGTATGAAGAAGAGAAATTTCGGGGCTCACCTGACCATAATCTTGGTTTATTGCGCGCAGGACCATTAATACAAATGCCTGTCAAACAGGGACTCCGTGAAATTCGCACTACCCAGCTTAAAAGTCCCGGACTTAACTTCGCTGCTTTTACTGATGCACAGGGTAAATTAACTGAACCCAAGCGTAAAATTGTCAAACAAAATTATGAAGAAGGTGAAGAGCTGGCTTTAAAGAAGCGTTTTAAACTCTGGAATCCTTTAACTTGGTAAAATTAGTTCTTTTTTCTTAATATGTAACTAAGCAAATAAAGGCACAAGATTAGAGAAAATATTTTAATTAAAGAAATAAAAAAGCATCCATGATTGGATGCTTTTTTAATTTATATTAGTTTAAACCGCGGCAGCATCTACCACCGGGATTTTACCAATTTTGGCTTGCCAGATTTTAGGTGCGGTTGCATGCACTGAAGTGCCGTTTACATCGACTGCTACAGATACAGGCATATCTTTTACCACAAATTTATAGATTGCCTCCATCCCTAAGTCTTCAAAAGCCACCACTTCTGCTTCACGAATAGCTTTAGAAACCAGATATGCAGCGCCACCGACTGCCATCAGGTAGGTCGCTTTATTATCCTTAATCGCTTCAACCGCAGCAGGACCACGGTCTGCTTTACCGATCATACCGTAAAGACCAGTCGCTTCTAGCACTTGTCGGGTGAATTTATCCATACGTGTTGCTGTTGTCGGACCGGCAGGACCGACCACTTCATCGCCTACAGGATCTACCGGACCAACGTAGTAAATAAACTTACCTTTTAAATCAACAGGAAGCTCTTCGCCGTTGTTCAGCATATCAACCATGCGTTTATGGGCAGCATCACGGCCAGTATAAATTGTACCATTAAGAAGTAGGGTATCGCCCGGTTTCCAGGAATTCATCTCTTCTTGAGTAATGTGGTCGAGATCAACACGTTTAGAAGTTGAGGAATCCCAAGTTACAGCAGGATAGTCTTCAAGGCTCGGCGCCTGAATATGCGCTACACCTGAACCGTCTAGTGTAAAGTGTGCATGGCGGGTCGCGGCGCAGTTTGGAATCATGCCTACTGGCTTGCCAGCAGCGTGACAAGGATAATCCTTGATCTTGATATCCAGTACTGTAGTCAAACCGCCTAGACCTTGTGCACCAATACCTAAGGCATTAACTTTTTCGAAGATTTCAATACGCAGCTCTTCCATCTTGCTTTGTGGGCCACGACGTAGCAGCTCATCCATATTGATTTCTTCCATGAGAGCTTCTTTAGCAAGCATCATGGCTTTTTCAGCAGTACCACCGATACCAATTCCGAGCATTCCAGGAGGACACCAACCTGCACCCATAGTTGGGACAGTTTTTAGAACCCAATCCACGATTGAGTCAGATGGATTGAGCATTGCCAGTTTAGATTTGTTCTCTGAACCACCGCCTTTTGCTGCAACCGTAATATCTACTTTATTACCTGGAACGAGTTTATAGTGAATCACTGCCGGGGTATTATCTTTGGTGTTTTTGCGACCAAATGCCGGATCAGCCAGAACTGAAGCACGTAAGACATTGGTATTTTCCAAATAACCCTGACGTACACCTTCATTAATGGCATCGTCCAAGCTCATGGTTAAATCGAATTTAACATCCAGACCCACTTCAAGAAATACGTTGACAATACCTGTATCCTGACAGATTGGGCGATGACCTTCAGCACACATGCGTGAGTTGATCAGGATCTGCGCAATTGCATCTTTAGCAGCCTGGTTTTCTTCACGGTCATACGCACGGCTCATTGCCTGAATAAAGTCTTGCGGGTGGTAGTACGAAATGAACTGAAGCGCATCCTTGACCGAAGTGATCAAGTCGTCTTGCTTGATAATAGTTGTCATATCAAATGTCTCTTGAGCGGGCTGTTGGCTAGCGGCCAAAATTATAAGACAAAAAGCATCCGCTGTGGGTATTTCCGGCAAGGTTTTGGGCGAAAGTTTAATAGTAAAAAGAAAGGTAGCGCAGGATGGCATAAAATGAATTCTTGGCAGGTCTTTTAAATGCGTTTTCTGTGATATGACACTTCGGTAATAGTTGCATACCTGAAAATCAAGGTTTTTTAGTCATTATTATTTGATTTATATAAAGTTATTTTAGTAATATAAGTTTTAAGAAAATTGTCATAAAGTTGTCATAAAACTTTCGCATAATGCCGGTATCCACTACATAGAGTCATCAACAATGACAGTATCTAGCATTCTCATGGTTATTGCATTTATGATATTTATTGCTGCAACCTGGTTCTATGGTCAGTTAGAAGATCAAGCCTAAGCTTCATCTTCTTTCTAGATTGTTCTCTTCTTCATCTGCTTCTAGCCTGTAACCTCTCTTGGCATTCTGCTATTCTTTTCCTGAATTTTAAAACTATCATCAGGTATGTCAGATCAACAATACGCAGATAATATTATTCCGATCTATAAAAAATATGCGATCGAATGGGATAAGGTACGCTCCCAGCATTTTTATGAACAAGCCTGGCTTGAACAGTTTTTAAATCTGATTGCTGATCAATCATCTATTCTTGACCTGGGTTGCGGTACTGGTATACCAACCGCTCAATATTTTTCTGCAAAAAAATGTCAAATTATAGGTATAGATAGTTCAGCTGCCATGCTCGAAATATCTAGGAACCGTTTTCCTGAGCATAACTGGTTAGAAGCTGATATGCGTCAACTGGATTTGAAGCAAAGCTTTAATGGCATTATCGCTTGGGACAGCTTTTTTCATTTGACTCATAATGACCAGAGAGCAATGTTTCATATTTTTAAGAAACATGCAAAAACCGGTACGGCATTAATGTTAACCACTGGCCCGAGTCATGGCACAGCTCTAGGGGAAATGCAGGGTGAGGTTTTATATCATGCAAGTCTGGACCCGGATGAATATAAGAATCTGTTTGAGACGTTCGGTTTTAGGGTGGTAAATATGCGGTTTGAAGATCCTGACTGCGCCCGACATACCATATGGTTGGCCCAGTTAATGTAAAGGAAAGTGTTTTTAGAGCAAAATAAAACAGCCCCAATTGAAATACTGGGGCTGTTTTATTTAAAAATTTATACTGTCGCCTGTTGTTCTGCCTGAATGGCAGTCAAAGCAATCGTAAAAACAATATCATCAACCAAAGCGCCGCGTGACAGGTCATTTACCGGCTTGTTCAGTCCTTGCAGCATTGGGCCAACACTTACGACATTTGCAGCACGCTGTACAGCCTTGTAAGTTGTGTTGCCAGTATTGAGGTCTGGGAAGATAAAGACATTGGCGCGCCCTGCTACAGGTGACTCAGGTGCTTTCTGGCGGCCCACGCTTTCAACAGACGCAGCGTCATACTGCAAAGGACCATCAATCAACAGATCAGGGCGACGTTGACGGGCAATCTCTGTTGCTTCACGAACTTTATCAACATCGGCACCGGTACCTGAGGTTCCGGTTGAGTAACTGATCATGGCAATACGCGGGTCAATACCAAAGGCCCTGGCTGAATCTGCGGATTGGATGGCAATCTCAGCAAGCTGCTGGGCATCTGGATCGGGATTAATAGCACAATCCCCATATACATAGACTTCATCTGGTAACAGCATAAAGAATACTGAAGAGACCAGCGAATATTCTGGAGCTGTTTTAATCAGTTGAAATGCCGGTCGCACCGTGTTAGCCGTGGTATGTACCGCCCCAGAAACCAGTCCGTCAACCTGATCCAGTGCCAGCATCATGGTGCCTAGCACTACAGTATCCTGTAACTGTTCTTTGGCCTGAATGTCATTGATCTTGCCTTTTCGCAGCTCGACCATACTGCTAATGTACTGGCTACGAATAGTATCCGGATCAATGATTTCAAGATCGTCTGGTAATTCAATATTACGGGCTTTGGCAATTTCTAAAACTGCTTCTGGTTTGGCTAGCAAAATACAGTGAGCAATTCCGCGAGACTGGCAGATCGCCGCAGCCTGAATAGTCCGAGGTTCATCACCCTCTGGTAGAACGATGCGCTTTTTCGCAGCAATCGACTTCTGAACCAGTTCATGCCGGAAAGCTGAAGGGGACAGGCGGGGAGTTGCATTGCCATTGATTTGCTGGGTCAGCCAGTCCAGATCAATATGACTGGAGACAAAACGGGTAACCTGCTCGGCACGTTCTGTATCGTCAACCGGTATTTCATTGCTCAGATTTGCCAGACGCTGTGCTGTTTCCAGAGTAGTCAGCTGCGTATGTAAAATGGGCAGTCCCTGTTTGATAGCATTCTGGCAGAAATTCAGAATCTGGGCATTGGGTGCCTGACGCTCGGTTAGTACCAGGCCTGCTAGCGGTATACCATGACTGGTAGCTAAACTGCTGGCAAGTAGTACATCGGTACGTTCGGAAGCACTGATAATCAGTTCACCGGCAACAAATTTGTTCAGCTCATATTCAATACTTGAGGTAATCAGGCTGCTATGTAATACACGACGCTGCCGTGCTTCCCCCTGATGAATCCATTCGCCCTGAATCAGACGGGCAATGTCTAGTGTACGTGGAACACTCAGGGTATTGCTAAATGGAACCAGACCAATAATCGGTAAGTCAGCAGTCCCTAAATAACGGTTATATTTTTGCAGCTCTATCGTGAAGGTTGCAATTTCTGCACTTAAACGCAGTGAAGGATCAATGGTCACCGGAATCTGTGCAACTTCTTCAGGTAAGCCTTTAGTCCGCATGAACAGCACACCTGCTGTACGCTCTGAAGCAGCGCCACCGAACTGGCGTAGATGTGCTTCAATTTTTTCAGCAGTTTTACGCGGATTCTGTACGTCTGCAGTACTGACCAGGATTACCTTGGCATCTAGTGCCTGTGCAAGGGCGGCATTTAACTCACCTGCAAACTGGTCTTCATGATTTGGCAGTAAGCCTTCTACAATAATCACATCATGTTTGGTGGCAATACTGCGATGCAGGCTGACTGCTTCCTCAAGCAATTCATCCATTTCTTCCAGTGCGATCAGCTGGCTAACTCTTTCATATGCAATCGGTTCAACCGTACTGGTCTGGAATAAATGTTCAAACAGGCTAGTGGTACGGTTCTGATCATTTTCCTGAAAAGATTCAGAAAAAGGTTTTAAAAATCCTGCCTTAATACCATTACAGTCCAGTGCATAGATCATTCCCAGGCAGGCTGAAGTCAGACCGACACCTTCTCCAGTTGGAATCAGTAGAATTGTATTCATAGGAGCCTTAAAAAATTAAACAAAATATAAATCACAGAAGGTTAAAGCCCGCAATTAAGCAGGCTCTACAGCAAGTTCAGACTTTTTTGATAGTAAGCTCGTCTGTGCAGCTACCTGACGGGTTTCTTGGGCGATCCGTGCCTCTTCATCGGTTGGAATCACCCATATTTGTGGGCCATGGCCTTGGTCAATCCGACCTTCAGTACCACGTTTTAATTCATTGTTTTGGGTTTTATTTAAGTTGAAGCCAAAGTGTGGCAGATAGGAGAGCGTCTTTTCACGAATATAAGCTGAGTTTTCCCCAATACCCCCAGTAAAGATCAGTCCGTCAATACGTGGCAGCCCACAGCTGATGGCAGCAAGAGATTTGGCAAGACGGTAACAGAATACTTCAATTGCCAGCGTGGCATCTTCATTGCCCTGTTCAGAAGCTTCAATTAAAGTTCGCATGTCATTAGAAAGATCAGATAAGCCCAGCAGGCCACTTTCCTTGTTTAGCATGCGGTCAATCTTATAGACATCCCAGCCAAGGTTGGCTGCTAAGAAGCTGTGCAGACTTGGATCAACATCGCCACTGCGTGTACCCATTACTACACCTTCAAGAGGGGTAAGCCCCATTGATGTATCTACGCTCTGACCATTCCAAATGGCGCAAGTTGAACTGCCGTTACCCAGATGTGCAGTTAGCCAGCCCCCTTGTTTAAGGTTTCCAGCCAGTTCTGAACCACGCTCAGAAACGTAAGCATGACTGGTGCCATGGAAGCCATAGCGACGGACATTATGTTCTGTGTATAGGAATTTTGGTACTGCATAGCGATAAGCATGCGCCGGCATTGTCTGGTGAAAAGCAGTGTCGAAAACTGCAACCTGAGGAAGCTCGGGAAACAGGCGCATGGTAGCATCGATACCTACCAGATGAGCCGGGTTATGCAATGGTGCGAGCGGAGTTGCTTCACGAATACGTTCTACAATCGTATCAGTCAGTAGTTCGGCCTTGGTTAGTGTGCCGCCGTGAACTACCCGGTGACCAATTGCTTGCGGTTTGTATTGTGACAGGCGGCTTAAAATGGTTTCTAGTGCCTGTTCGTGATCAGCATGAGGGATCGAAAGTTCAAGTGGTTGTCCACCAATGGTAACACCTTTGATGCGTGCATCAGCAGAGCCCAGATTTTCTGCCAAACCATAGATACGATCTTTTGCCTGCTCAGAGATTAAGGCATATTTAATAGATGAAGAACCGCAATTGATGACTAATACTGATGTAGACACGTTGGATACCCGAATTCTAATTGAAATAATCTTGTCCCTCTGATCTTGAACCAGTGTACAGGCTAGAGATCATGAGTATGTTTTAACACGTGTATTTTTTCTGTCCAACCTAGACTTTAGCCGATTAGACTTAAGCACTATGGATGGTCTATTCAATAATATTTAATATTAATCAGTTAATTGTTATAGCGTAGCACAGGAATAAAAAAATCATATTCGGTTTTACGCAAAGCTAAAGTATCGTTGCAAATTTCATCTATAGTTCATTTCTTTATTTATTACTCTTGCCCCTGAGATTTATATTTCATCTCGGCCCATCTCACCAGAACATAGGCAATCAGTGCCACCATGAAAAATACCAGCATCATCCAGGCTAAACCTTGCAGAGTTTCGATAATTGTCCGGTAAATTTCCAGAAACCAGCGCTCATTCGTCAGTTCAATAATAAAACGTTCATCTTTGGGGCCGTAGTTGACAGGATTAATATATTTTTCCATATCGTAGATGCGAACTCCGGAAGAGGTACCTACGACCATGCCGGCAAATTTTGTATATTTGGCCCAAGCTGTATAAATAGGATCATGAATAATACGGGCTAAAATAGTATTAATAGAGCTGGAAAAAATTCGCATCACAATGAAGGAAACCAGCAGTGCTAAAATGAAAGTACTCAACATTAAATAAAAGAACATATCCATCTCCTTGTTTTTATAATTATTAGACTGAAAAGAGGAATTCTGGAGTATTTGGGCTGTTTAGCACCAGAGTTTGATGCTAAACATCAGGATTTGTATACAGGTAATCCTAATTAAATAGGAAATTAATGACGGATTTGTCCATCACCTAAAACGATCCATTTTTGTGAGGTTAGCCCTTCGAGACCCACCGGACCACGGGCATGAATCTTATCAGTTGAAATGCCGATCTCGGCACCCAGACCATATTCAAAGCCGTCAGCAAAACGGGTCGATGCATTGACCATCACTGAACTTGAGTCTACTAAGGCCAGAAACTTGCGTGCCAGAGAGAAGTTTTCAGTAATAATGGCATCAGTATGATGCGAGCCATATTTATTGATGTGCTCAATTGCTTCATCAATACCACTCACGACTTTTACTGCCAGAATTGGTCCGAGATATTCAGTGTACCAGTCTTCTTCAGTGGCGGCCTTGACTGAAGTACCCAAAATACGACGGGTTTCAGGGCAGCCACGTAGCTCAACCTGCTTTTCCTGATACAGCTCGGCAATATGGGGTAGAAAGTCATCAGCAATCTGTTCATCGACCAGCAGGGTTTCCATGGCATTACATACGCCGTAACGATGAGTCTTTGCATTTAAAGCAATTGGCAAGGCTTTATGCAAATCTGCCTGTGCCTCTACAAATACATGGCAGTTACCGTCTAAATGCTTGATCACAGGAATACGTGCCTCTTCTGTGATTCGTTCAATCAGGCTCTTGCCACCACGTGGCACAATAACATCGACATATTCGGTCAAGGTAATCAGTTGGCCTACAGCAGCCCGGTCGGTGGTTTCCAGTACCTGAACCGCATGTTCGGGCAGTCCGGCAGTTTTTAAACCATGTTGAATAGCCGCTGCAATCGCCTGATTCGATTCGAATGCTTCAGAGCCACCACGTAAAATGATGGCGTTGCCTGATTTAAGCGCAAGAGAGGCAGCCTCTAGGGTAACATTCGGACGGGATTCATAAATCATACCGACTACGCCTAAGGGCACACGCATTTTACCGAGCTGGATGCCTGAGGGACGATAGGACATGTCAGTAATTTCACCAATCGGATCTACCAGACCGATGACATCCTTTAAACCCTGCAGCATACCTTTGAAACGGCTGGGAGTCAGTTCCAAGCGATCGAGCAGTGCACTGTCCAAATTATTGTTACGGCCCTTGGTCATATCCATCTGGTTAGCCGTGAGAATTTGTGTTTCACTGTTCTCAAGCGCTGTGTAGATTGCGGACAAGGCATTGTTTTTAGTATCGGTAGAAGCACTGGCCAGCAGACGCGAAGCCTGACGAGCCTGTTGTCCGACCGTTTGCATATACTGTTCAATCGAATTGTGCATAGCGGTTTGATCACTCAGAATTTTCTTTGATAGTAACAGTCTCCGCCTGCGCAATGAAGGCTTGTCTCAAAAAAAACTGTCATGTAGTGCAGTATAAAAAAGTTTTGGAAATACTTTCAGCGCTAAAACTAGATGAACGGTAACGAAAGCAGTTGCCCAAAAATAAAGCATTTGTATACTATGAAATGCATTCTATAAAATGAATAAAAAATTATAGAAAACAAAACATCTATAAAAGGTAGAGGAATACCTTGGTTTTAAAAACCGACTTGCACAATAAAAAATAAAGCAAGCGTTGAGGAGGGAGTATGAATTCCATTATCCAACTGGACATGGATGCCGAAGGGAAGCAACACCGTCATTTTTTTGATTTTTACCATAAGGACATTTTTAAACAACCTCCACGCATGACCTGGATTGACGGCTGGAAAGTTGAGTATATGGCTATCGCCCAACCTGCGACAGTGCATAAAACTCCTATCGTTATTGTGGGTGGAGCATTTCAGAATTTCAATTCCTACAAGTATTGTGTTGAACAGCTTTTTGCCAGTGGTCCGATTATTCTGATTGACTTGCCTTCTATGGGGGCTAACCAGCAAATTATGAATCATGACAGCGGTGTGTCTGCCGGAAGTCTGGAATTGCCAGACCTGGCGGCTATGCTTGGTCGATGGCTCGACATTGAAGGACTGGAAAAAGTATCAGTTATGGGCATGTCCCTTGGGTCTGTAGTAGCGGCTTATTTTGCTGAGCAGCGACCTGAACTGGTAGAGCGTATGATTCTGATGGGCGTAATGCAAAAAACCCGGAAAAGCTGGCGCATGATTTTAGAAGAATCACTCAAACTTATGCAGGAAGACCGGATGGAAGAGTTCGGTCAGGCAGTGATTCTGTATCTGGTTAATCATGCCAAGTTAGATAAGACCCGTATGTCACCTACTGCCAAACGATTATTTTTTCGGCAAATGGCTGAGTTTCAGTCTACTGAACGTGAGCGTTATGCGATTAATTGCAGTCGATTACTCAGATTACAGCATGTTCCTGCTCCTGCCTGTAAAACACTCGTTGCAGCTGGACAATATGACAGTTTTACACTACCTCATGAAAACGCATATTTTGCCTTGCAATGTCCGGATATGGAGTTTGCCCTGATTGCCAATGCTGACCATGTTCCACAGTTACAGCGGCGTAAAGAAACTATGCGTCTCTTTTCAGCCTTCCTAAATGCCGAAGCGCTGGAAGGACTCGAAGGCATTATTCCCATGACTCGTGAAGAAATCCTGACGATGGAGCGCCGTGGAGAAAGACGTATCTCTATGTACGGTCAACTTTCACAACTGTCACACCGTTACCTGTCTGTAGAATTTCAAGTGAATATTTCTGACATCAGCTTTTTTGGTGTGTATTTAAAAATTCCTGACCCGCAGCAATTAAACCTGATACAGCAATATCCACGTGATCTGGCACTTCACCTTGAAGATGATCAGGGAGTGTTTCAAATAGAGTGTCTGATTTTTGAAGCAGAACAGCAGGGTATACGTGCACTGTTCAAGCATGGCAGTTTTGAACTGGCAGAACGTTTACTTCATTTTATTGCCTGTCAGCAGGAAGCTATGACTTTAGCTTGATTTAAAATATTAAAAAAACAGCGTCATATACGCTGTTTTTTTTGTGCATGAACCATCCAGACAATATCGTGTGACCGGGCCTCTTGAGCCGGCTTGGAGCCTTTTGAATAAAGAGAATCTGCAGGTTGAATAACCTCACCCTCATCAAAACCTGCGTTCTGTATAAATTGCTGTACTTCAGCCGGATTTTGAAAATGGAAAGTAAAAGCACTACGTGACATCCATTTTAATAATTTACTGCTGCTCCACATGACCTTTGCCAGACGTCTGCCTTGGGGCTGGGGATAAAGATCGGTCAGATAATGTAATGTTCTAAACTTACTGCCATAAAGAGAAATATTGCTGATCAGCTGTTTTAAGTGAGTCAGGTCAAAATAGTTGACTAATCCTTCACTGATAACAACTAAAGGACGTTTAGGATCAAAAATTTCAAAAACCTGTTTAAAGTTTTCACTAAATAAATCAACAGATAAAACTTCTGGGCTATTAGGGTCAATCTGTTGTAGTGCTTGTTGTTTGATGTGTGCCATTGCTGGCAAGTCCAGTTCACGATAGTCGATTTGTGGATAATGTTTTCTAAACCACCAACCACGTGGTGATAATCCACAGGCAATTTCCAGAACCTGTAAATTTGGTGTTTGCTCAAGCAACTGTTTAAGCGCATCATCTAGCATTTCATGACGCTGTTTCAAAGAGCTGCGCATACTGGCGCCTATAAATTTCTCTGCCCAGCTTTCTACCGGTTTAACCAGCATCGCCAGACTTTTACCCTTGGACGTAGCAAGTTCAGGATGTGAAATTCCCATCTGATACCAAATATAACCAGTATAATGAGCAGTAAAAGAAATATGCCGGTGTCTAGACAGCTCTCGTGTCATGAATAAATCCTCATTTTTATTTTAATCAGTTGCTATTTATATAAGAAAAAAGAGCATGTGTAATGCTCTTTTGACTTTAACCGCTTAATGGCAGCTATTGGCTTTAAATGCTTCAATTTCCTGTTTGATTTGTTGCCATTCGGTACCCAGTTCAAGTCCTGATTTAGGTAAAATATCTGGGATTTTACCGCGCATCCGTTCCAGGCGTTGCTGGTCTGGTAATGGGAAATCCTGAATGGCGCTCAGTGCCAGACGGGCAGCTGTACGGTCATTGCAAACCAGACCCATATCACAGCCAGCTTGCAGTGCAGCTTGTATACGCGCATCAGCACCACCAGCCACACAAGCGGCCTGCATGGTCAGGTCATCTGAAAATAATACACCATCAAATTTAAGTTCGTTACGCAAAATATGTTGTACCCAAAACTCGGAAAAACCGGCTGGTTTAGAATCAACCTGTTCATAAATCACATGAGCCGGCATGAGTGCATCCAGTTCGGACTGTAATTGAATAAAGGGCTGCATGTCATTCTGATAAATTTCATCATAACTACGGTTATCAATGGCAGCGGCCACGTGAGAGTCTGCTTTGACATTACCGTGGCCTGGGAAATGTTTACCTGTAGTGGCCATACCGGCACGGTGCATACCTTGAATAAAAGCGTGTGCGAGAGGAATAATATCAGCCTGGGTCAAAGCAAAACCCCGGTCACCAATGACATCACTAATGGCATTGATATCGAGCACGGGCGCAAAACTAAAATCGATCCCTACAGCAAGAACTTCAGTTGCCATAAGCCAGCCACATTTTTCTGCGAGGTCCAGAGCAGCTTCTGGATTCTGCTGATAGACTTCACCAAAACGGCCCATGGCAGGTAGCAGGGTGAAGCCGGTTTTAAGGCGCTGTACCCGGCCACCTTCCTGATCTACCGCAATTAAAATATCTGGACGAATCAGGCGCATATGATCAGTCAGCGTACGGACCTGTTCAGGAGACTCAATATTCCGTGAAAATAAAATCATGCCGCCGACTTGCGGAGCCTTTAATAGTTCAATATCTTCTAAGGTCAGGGTTGTACCGGCGATATCGAGCATTAGTGCGCCAATCATATGGGGTTCCGTATTAAGATCTTTAATTAAAACAATACCTGAATTCAGCAATGTTTTGCTACATTTTGTGGGTACAGAATATGATAAAACTACACGATACAACTTTTCGGCCTGTTTAAGATATTGAATTCGCTTTGTTCATTTCGGAAACATCGTGGTGTAATTGGGAATATCCAAGGAAGTATTAATTATTTATGAAACTTCAAATGCTCGCTTGTGCAGTTGCAGTGGCAACTGGGGGACTGTTCTTTTCACATGCCATTAGTCAGGCAACTGCTGCAACCAATCAAACGGCTGTTTCTTCTGTATCGCTTCAGCCGACCCAGGAACAGGCTCTGGTTTCACGTCAGTTGGCAACTTTGGTAGACCGTCAGCATTACTTAAATATGCGTCTTGATGCCCAGACATCCAATCGGATTCTGGAGATGTATCTGGACAGCCTTGATCCAGACCATTCACTATTTCTACAGCCGGAAGTCGAGCAATATAAAAATAAATACGGTTCAAATTTTGGCGCATCCTTAAAGGCGGGAGATCTGTCTGGACCCTATACAATTCATGCACAGTACCGTCAGCGTCTAGCTGCGTTTTACCAGTTCATGCTTAATGAACTTAAGAAACAGCAGAATTTGAAACAGCCGAATGTCTTCATTGAAACGGACCGAGAGAAGGCACCTTATTTTAAAACAACTGCCGAGCAGCAAGATTTTTGGCGGAAAATGCTGGTGTCCCAGCTGATTAACCTGACTATCACTAAAGAAGAAGAACTGGCCAAGCAAAAAGCGATTAAAGATAACCCGGAGCTGGCAAACGGCCAGGATCTTTCCAGTTTTGAGGACTTGTCCCCGGTTCAGACCCTCACCAAACGGTATACCCGTCAGCTGGAACGTATCAGTCGCATTAAGAGTGACGATGTGCTGGACAAAACCTTGAATGCTATGCTGGCAACTTATGATCCGCACAGTAACTATTTCCCGCCAATTGATGCAATGGAGCTGAACCGTCAGACCACTTTACAGCTTGAAGGCATCGGGGTATCAATCCGGCCGGAACGTGGTAATGAAGACTACACTAAAATTGAAACAATTGTAGAAGGTGGTCCGGCTGGTAAATCGGGACAAGTGAAATCTGGTGACCGAATTATCGGGGTGTCACAAGATGGCGGCAAAATGATTGACGTCATTGGTTGGCCAAGTGCAGAAATTGTTGGACTGATTCGAGGCAAGCGTGGCACCAAAGTAACCTTAAAGCTTTTAGGTAGTGGAGCTTCAATGGGACAGGCCCGTACCGTCACTTTAGTTCGTGATGTCATTCAGGAAGAAGATGCAGGAGTCCGTTCACGGACGGTTGAAATCAACCGTGATGGTAAAAAACATGTGTTTGGTGTAATTGAAATTCCGTCATTCTACCTGAACTACCGCGCACGTCGTGCAGGTACGGAGTATCGCTCGGTTTCAGAGGATACCAATAATGCATTACGTGCACTTTCTGCTAAAAATGTAGAAGGAATAATTATTGATCTGCGCAATAATCCTGGAGGCTCACTAGAAGAAGTCGCACGTATGCTGGGTCAGGTCATCAAGGAAGGCCCGGTAGTGCAAATCCGTGATGGTAACGGTAATGTCAGCGTCTTTGAAGATAATGATGGTGGATTACAAACCTATGCCGGCCCATTGGCGGTACTGGTCAATCTGGCTTCTGCTTCAGCAAGTGAAATCTATTCAGCAGCTATTCAGGATTATGAGCGTGGTATTGTAATTGGCAGTACTACCACCGGTAAGGGGACTGCTCAAGTGCAGCTGGATACTCTGGCATATGGACAGGCTACACTGACACAGCGTAAATTCTACCGCGTTACAGGTGGCAGTACCCAGAATAAGGGTGTCATTCCTGATATTAAACTGGTCGATATTTATGATGAGGAATTTGGCGAGCGTAAAGCTAAAAATGCCTTAAAGTGGGATACTATTCCAACTGCACCTTTCAAGCGTGAAGGATCTATTCAGCCTTATGTTGCCCAACTGGCCCAGTTATCCAGCCAGCGCGTAAAGCTTGATCCACAATTTAAGTATCTGGAACAACGTAAAGCCATCTCTCAGGCCGGCAAAGAGAAAAAACAGCTTGCGCTGGACATTGATCAACGCAAGGCTGAGTTAAAGGATCTTGAACAGAAAACCTTGGCTGCTGAAAATGCCCGTCGCCAAATCGCAGGCCAAAAACCTTATGCTAATTGGGAAAGCTATCAGGCTTCACTGGAAGCATTAGCAGAATCACGTGCCAAGATGAAAGCTACTCAACGTCCACCATTACCCGAGGAAGAAACCTTCGTTTCTGAAGCTGCAAATGTGCTTTTAGACTATGCCAAGTTAAAAGGTCAAGCTTAAAACACTAGGGTGTATCAGTGAAAAAAGCACGCTTCGGCGTGCTTTTTATATGAGCTGTCAGAAAACTGTCATGACCTGATCATATTTCTGTCAAGCATGACTTCTATAGTGAATATATGAGAATAACTAGATCAGTCAGGTGACGTATGTCTAATCCATACGCTACAGCCTTCAAGCAGCAGGATTTTCCAGAAAATTTCAGATTCTATTTTAAAAACCAGCAGCTTAATTCTACCTCTGAAGTTGAGCTGATTCAGGGAATAGTCCGTCCACGCCTGAAAATTGCCTTGGTCACCGAAACTTGGCCACCCGAAATTAATGGCGTAGCTTTATCTTTGCTACAGCTTTGTAAAGGTCTGCAACAGCAAGGCCATAAAATTTTACTCATCCGGCCACATCAGCATCAGACATGTCCACATTTTACTCCCAACCGGGAATGTCTGGTGGTTTCGCAAGCGATTCCACGCTATCCGGGACTGCATTTTGGCTGGCCCCAGTATTTAAAGGTTTCCCAGGCACTAGATGATTTCAAGCCTCATGTGGTGCATATTGTGACAGAAGGGCCGCTAGGATTAACAGCATTACAGGCGGCAAAGTCAGCTGGTATTCCTGTTTCAAGCGGTTTTCATTCTCCTTTTCAGGATTTTAGCCGTTTCTTTGATTTGGCTTTTCTGGTGAAACCTGTCCAGAAATATTTATGCTGGTTTCATAATAGTACCCAATTGACCTGTATACCCAGCAAGGATACCGAGCAGTTGCTAAAAGATATGGGGGTCTCTTGCCCTTTAAAAGTGATCGCGCGTGGAGTAGATCCACAACAATTTAATCCGAAGAAACGCTCTGAGCAGTTGCGTAAAAGCTGGGGAGTAACTGCCGATACGAAAGTTCTGTTATATGTGGGGCGGCTTTCTCCTGAAAAAGAAGTAGATGTGCTGATTGAAAGTCATGCACGGCTCTATAGCAATAAAGAGTCATCACCTAAATTAGTCATTGTTGGCGATGGACCGGACCGTTCACGCTTACAAAAAATGGTCCAGAATTCGAATGTGATCTTTACTGGTAATTTAAGTGGAGAAGTATTGGCGACTACATACGCTAGTGCTGATGTATTTGCTTTTGCCAGCCAGGTCGAAACATTTGGAAATGTAGTTTTAGAAGCGATGGCTAGCGGTTTACCTGTAATCGCTTATGATTATGCTTGTGCCCATGTATATGTTGAACACGGGCAAACGGGGTGGCTCAGCCCTTTAAAAGATATAAATGATTTAAGCAGGGCAATTGAGAACCTGCCTGAGAATGCTGTTTTAAGAACAATGGGCCTAAACGCCCGCAAGCGGGTTCAGCATGCAGGCTGGCAGCAGCCAGTACAACAGCTTGAGCAGGCGCTCTACCAAGTCGTGCAGGAGTCCGTCATGACCACCTAGCATCCTTTTTCTAAAGAGGAGAATAATAATGAGATTTAGAAATGCCAAAATTAGAATATTAGACCTTGATTTAAAAGGTTGCCTATATCTTAATCACTTTTCCCATTCACAGCGTATAGCCCTGTTTTTTAAAATAATCAGCCGGCTAGGCGATGGAGCTTTCTGGTATGTAATGCTGGCAGCTGTCTGGATGCTTAAAGGATTGGCTTATAGTCTGCAAATTATCTATTTATCATTGGGTGGGCTGCTTGGAACAGGTCTCTATAAATTCTTAAAATGTAAAACTACTCGACCCAGACCTTATCAGGTACATCAGGTCATCATTCTGGGTGAGCGCCCTCTGGATCACTTCAGCTTTCCTTCAGGACATACGCTACATGCAGTATTGGCGACGGTAAGTTTGGGCTATGTACAGCCTGTACTCATGATACTTATGCTGCCTTTTACGGTATTGGTAGCTGTTTCACGCATGGTTCTAGGACTGCATTATCCGAGTGATGTACTGGTTGGCGCTATTCTGGGTGCAGGCGTTGCAGGAGTATTGATCTACTGCGCTCCTTGGTTTGAGCTTATACTTTAAGTTATAAGTTTTTATGTCCAGACTATCTCTACCCAGATGGAATTGATAAAGTAGCGTAACAGTAAATAAATGATGGAAACTTGGATTATGGGCTTACGCTGGACAGATACCATTGATATTGCCATTGAGCTCTCTGAAGCACACCCTGAAGTGGACCCACAATGGGTGCGCTTTACTGACCTGCATGCCTGGGTTTGTGCATTACCTGAGTTTAGTGATAATCCAGAAAAATCAAATGAAGGACTACTTGAAGCGATTCAAATGGCCTGGATTGATGAAGTCCGCTAAAAATAGCTAAAAAAACCTAAACTTTTTACATATTCAAAGCTGCTTATCGCGTATGACCTCAGGTATAATGCGCCAAATTTTTTGACGTTTAAATTTTCAGTTAAGGAGCCAATCATGGCAGTTGAACGTACTCTATCTATTGTTAAGCCAGATGCAGTAGCTAAAAACCACATCGGTGATATTTTTGCTCGTTTTGAAAAAGCTGGCCTAAAAATCGTTGCAACTAAAATGAAACACCTGACTCAAGCTGAAGCTGAAGGCTTCTATGCTGAACATAAAGAACGCGGTTTCTTTGGTGACCTGGTTGCATTCATGACTTCTGGTCCAGTAGTTGTATCTGTACTTGAAGGTGAAAATGCAGTGCTTGCTCACCGTGACATTCTAGGTGCCACTAACCCGAAAGAAGCAGCTCCTGGTACTATCCGTGCAGATTTCGCAACTTCTATTGATGAAAATGCTGCTCACGGTTCAGACTCAGTTGCATCTGCTGAGCGTGAAATTGCTTACTTCTTTGCTGACAACGAGATCTGCCCACGCACTCGTTAATTGACAGCATTTAAACCAGATAAGTGTTATTATACTTATCTGGTTTTTTTATTCTCTAAAGAATT
Organism: Acinetobacter sp. UNC436CL71CviS28; assembly: GCF_000620525.1. NCBI lineage: Bacteria > Pseudomonadati > Pseudomonadota > Gammaproteobacteria > Moraxellales > Moraxellaceae > Acinetobacter > Acinetobacter sp. UNC436CL71CviS28. The sequence goes on along the minus strand of NZ_JIBB01000002.1, from coordinate 65,272 downwards.
TATTGCTTGAATATTGAGCAACTCCCATTGATCTCTGACATGAGTTAGGTAATACACATGAGTTCTGAAGTGGTCGTTTCATCTCCGTCAACAGATGAACAACAGCCTTCACCTGCTACTCAAGCCTCAAATAGTGCGCTGAAAAAGGTGAATCTGCTGGGCATGTCTCGTGCTGAGCTGGAAAATTTTTTCGAAAAGCTTGGAGAGAAAAAGTTCCGTGCCGGTCAGGTGATGAAATGGATGCATCAATATTTTGTGACCGACTTTGCCGAGATGACCAATATCTCTGGAAAGCTGCGTGCCAAGCTAGAACAGTTATGTGAAATCAAGGCACCTGAAGTGGTGCACCGTCATTATTCTAAAGACGGTACGCGTAAATGGGTTTTTCGTGTTGGAGATGGCACAGGCTCACTGGTAGAAACCGTACTGATTCCAGCAGAAGATAAGACCGGTTTGCGCAAAACCCTATGTATTTCTTCACAGGTCGGTTGTGCTTTGGACTGCTCGTTTTGCTCTACCGGTAAACAGGGTTTTCAGCGTGACTTAACACCTGATGAAATTATCGGGCAGTTATGGATAGCTAACCAGTCTTATATGGAAGATGTACCGGTAGCTGAACGCACCCGCTCCGTGACCAATGTGGTCATGATGGGAATGGGCGAACCGCTTTTAAACTATGATGCGGTTTTAAGCTCCATGCATATTATGCTGGATGATTTTGCTTATGGGATGTCCAAGCGCCGTGTCACATTGTCGACTTCAGGTGTAGTGCCTAAAATTGACCAGCTGGCACAGGATATTGATGTAGCCCTGGCAATTTCTTTACATGCGCCAAATGATGAACTGCGTAATGAGCTGGTTCCCATCAATAAAAAGTATCCGTTGGCGCAGCTGATTGCTGCCTGTCAGCGTTACATCAATAAAGATGGCAATGAAAGTGCACGCAAACACGTTACGATTGAATATGTCATGCTGGACGGGGTAAATGACTCACTTGAGCATGCCCAGCAGATGATCAGGCTGTTAAAGAACCTGCCAAGCAAAATTAACCTCATACCGTTTAATCCGTTCCCGCATGCTCCTTATGGCCGCTCTAGCCGCAACCGTATTATTGCTTTTCAAAAAGCTTTGTCGGATGCGGGTTTTGTGTGTACGATTCGTCAGACTCGTGGTGATGATATCGATGCAGCCTGCGGCCAGCTGGTGGGACAGGTTGCGGACCGTACCCGTCGTGCTGAACAATGGAAAAAGAAAGTAGCAGAGCGCAATGAAATTATGCGCTCTCATGGATAGATAAACCTGAGAGGAGAAAAGCAGTTGAGAAAGCCGGTGTATAAAACATTTGTATTACTTACAGTGACTTTGTCGGCCTTGCTTGTTACTGCTTGCCAGACTCCTGATACCCTCAGTAAGGATCCAGAAAAGGCAGTCAAGGTTCGAACCCAGCTGGCAGCGGAATATATTAAATCGGGTGATCTGGATGCTGCTAAACGGGCACTAGACCAGGCACTTGAAGTTGATTCCAGAGACGCCACTGCGAACATGATGATGGGAGTACTGCTCCAGCAAGAGGGGAGTCAGCTAAATCTGGACAAGGCTGAGAGTTATTTCAGACGCTCTATTTCAATTGAGCCTAAAAATGCACAGGCGCGTAATAATTATGGCGCCTATTTGTACCAGATCGGTCGTTATAAAGATGCGATCGAACAACTGGAAATTGCTGGTGCAACTTTAGGCTATGAGCAGCGTTACCAGGCGCTTGAAAATCTGGGACGAATTTATCTTAAGCTCGGCAATGTTGCGAATGCTGAAAAAACATTCAAACAGGCATTGCAAGCTAACCGCGATTCTTCCATTTCAATGTTAGAGTTAGCGGAAATTTTCTATTTGCGGCAACAGATTCCTGCTGCTACACAGCTTTATGAACAATATGTGCGTCGTGTAGGGCAAAAGAATCAGGGTGCGCGTGCTCTTTGGATCGGAATTCGAATTGCGCGTGCCAATGATGATAAAATGGGAACACAAGTTTTGGTGAACCAGTTACGTGCCTTGTTCCCGGACAGCCAAGAATATCAACGTTATTTGCAATTACAGCACAGTACTGAGGCCGTATGGAAGTAAATCCTAATTCACAGCAACCTACTGGTTCTAGCTCTAACGTAGCGCCGAATGCGTTAGGAAATGTTCAGCGTCCTGGTGAGTATTTACGCCATATCCGTATTGCAAAAAACCTTGAACTTGAAACTGTGGCGGCTGACCTTAAAATACCTTTAAAGACTTTGAAGGCGCTTGAGCAGGATGATTATAAAACCCTGCCTGAGGCAGCATTTATTAAAGGTTATTACCGCTCTTATGCTAAGTATCTGGGTACAGATGCAACTGCCATTATCCAGCGGTTTGATGAGATTTATGCCAATGATACCGGCCTGCTGCCAAATCATGCACTGAATAACTCCCCGATTAAAATTATGGGTAAACTGCCTGGTTCTAACAGTGACCGTAACCGAAAATGGATAAAACGGGCTATTGTGGCAGCTGTGATTCTACTGCTAGTCTGGCTGGTGGTGGCTGCTATCCAGAACTGGACATCAGGTAAAAAGGACGAAACTGAGCGTCCAGCTGTAGCCCAGTCAGAGGTTCAGGTTGTTGATCTGGATAACAGTCCGAATGCAGCAGCATCTGGTGATCAGCTGGTCTTGAATTTTACCCGGCCTACCTCTGTTCATATAGTTGATGCGACAGGTAAGGTGCTGGCGACAGGACGTCAGGATTCCACCCTGACACTAAGCGGTGAAAGCCCATATCAGATCCGTCTTGATGATGCGACCGCAGTATCACTCAGTTTAAATAGTGAGCAGATTTCATTGTCTCCATATACGGTGAACGGAAAAGCAGAATTCCGTTTGTCTCGCTAATTCGCAACAGTAGAGCGATGCAATGATTGAAAATCCGATTAAACGCCGGCCGACACGTAAAATCCGTGTCGGTTCAGTGTATGTGGGAGGTGATGCTCCCATCAGTATCCAGAGTATGACCAATACCGAAACCTGTGATGTGGCTGCAACAGTTGCACAGATTCAGCGCTGTGTAGATGTAGGAGCGGATATCATGCGGGTTTCAGTGCCAAGTATGGAAGCGGCAAAGGCATTTGGTGAAATCCGTAAGCAAGTAAGTGTGCCTTTGGTGGCTGACATTCACTTTGACTATAAAATTGCCTTGGCTGTTGCTGATTTTGGCGCAGATTGCCTGCGTATTAATCCTGGAAATATTGGTTCTGAAGCCAAAATCCGTGAAGTAGTCGCTGCAGCCAGACATCATGATATCTCTATGCGTATTGGAGTAAATGCTGGTTCACTGGAAAAGGACATTCAGAAAAAATATGGTGAACCGACCGGGCAGGCATTGCTTGAGTCAGCGATGCGCCATATTGACATTCTTGATCGCCTGAATTTTCAGGAGTTTAAAGTTTCGGTTAAAGCTTCTAATGTATTTCTGACTATGGATGCTTATCGCCTCTTGTCACAGCAGATTGATAATCCGCTGCATCTAGGTGTGACTGAGGCAGGTGTCTACCGGACAGGCTCTGTCAAATCCGCCATTGCGCTAGGCGGTTTGTTAATGGAAGGCATCGGAGATACCATGCGTATTTCCTTGGCGGCTGAACCTGAAGAAGAAATTAAAATCGGTTTTGATATTTTAAAATCGCTCAGTCTGCGCTCCAATGGTATCAACTTTATTGCCTGTCCAAGCTGCTCACGTCAGGAATTCAACGTGATTAAAGTTATGCAGGCTTTAGAGGAGCGTCTGGAAGATATCCGTACACCTATGGATGTTTCCGTAATTGGCTGTAAGGTCAATGGTCCGGGCGAGGCTAAAGAAGCCGATATTGGTGTAGTGGGTGCAAGTCCACGTTCACTGGTGTACCGTAATGGTGAAAAAAGTCATTTAATTGATACCAATCAGCTGGTTGATGAAATCGAAACTATGGTTCGTCAACGTGTTTCCGAGCTTGAAGAAGCTAAATCTAAAGAGATCATTCGTAGTTCATCATGAGTTCAATTGTCGCAATCAAAGGTTTTAATGACATTCTTCCAGCACAGACCCTGGCCTGGAGACGTCTAGAGCAGCACCTGTCATCTTTGATGGATGCATATGGCTATCAACAAATCCGTTTGCCGATAGTTGAACAGACGAATCTGTTTAAACGTTCGATCGGTGATGCAACCGATATTGTTGAAAAAGAGATGTATACATTTCTGGACAAAGGTAATCCGCCGGAGTCTCTGACATTACGTCCTGAAGGAACGGCAGGCTGTGTGCGTGCAATGCTTGAGCATAACCTGCTGCGCGGAGCGACGCCTCGTGTGTGGTATATCGGTCCGATGTTCCGTTATGAAAAACCGCAAAAAGGCCGCTATCGTCAGTTTCATCAGTTTGGGGTCGAAACTTTTGGTGTAGCAACGCCAGATATGGATGCAGAGCTGATTCTGATGACTGCACGTCTGTGGAAACGTATGGGGGTGGCAGAGAAAGTTCAGTTAGAGCTAAATACCTTGGGTGAAGCTGATGAACGTGCAGCTTACCGTGCAGCACTGGTCAGATTTCTAGAATCACATAAATCAGATCTGGATGAAGATTCACAGCGCCGTTTAACCACGAATCCCTTGCGGATTCTGGATTCTAAAGATGCTAAAACTCAATCTATTTTAGAAAATGCGCCAAAACTTCATGACTTTATGGGTGAGGAAACATTGGCGCACTTTAACCTGTTGCAACAGTATTTGACTGATGCAGGCATTAGTTTTGTCATTAATCAAAAGTTGGTACGGGGCCTCGACTATTACAACAAAACTGTCTTTGAATGGACCACCACTCATTTAGGCTCACAGGGCACAGTGTGTGCCGGTGGCCGTTATGACGGTTTGGTAGGCCAGCTTAAAGGTAAAGCAGACCAGTCTGTACCGGCTGTGGGTTTTGCTATGGGAATGGAACGTTTATTACTTCTGCTTGAACAGGTTGAAGATAATACTGCCGTGCGTGACTGCGAGATATTCTTGCTGGCAGAACCTGCTTATCAGGGGAAAGTCCTAGTCATGGCAGAACAGTTCCGTAACCAGTTTGAGGCAGCTAACAGTCCATTCCGCCTAAAAACCGGATCACAGGGCAGCATGAAAAGCCAAATGAAAAAGGCCGATCAGTCTGGAGCAATTTTTGCCGTGATTCTGGGGCAGCGCGAATGGGAAAACCGGAAGCTGACAGTAAAACGTCTGGAAAATGCAGAGCAGGTTGAAGTTGAAATAGATAATCTTACGCCGTACCTGATTGAACAGCTTGCCTCCGAATAAGCCGAGAATATAAACAAAAAAGGATAATCACATGAACGCATTAAGTGATGAAGACCAGCTAGATAATTTAAAGTCATTTACCAAAAAATATGGCTCTGCCATTATTAGCGGTATTTTAATTGCGTTAATTGCCTTTTTTGGCTGGGAATACTGGCAAAAGAAAACTCTGGCTGAGAACCAGATGCGTACTGCCAAGGTGCAGCAGCTTATGGATGAAGCCAGAAATGTAAATAGTCAGGATATTAATGCCCTGAATGCACTTTCACAATCTGCTGACAAGATTGTGAAAGAAGCGCCTGATTCTGTACATGCACTTCAGGCCCAGTTTGTAATGGCTAAGCAGGCTTATGACCGTGGTGATTATGCTGCAGCAGAAAAAGCACTCAAGCGGGTGGAAGCGACTAAACTCAAGGATGAAGGTCTGGTTCATGTATTGAAACTGCGCTTGGCTTATGCCCAATTGGCTCAAAACAAATATGATGCGGCACTTAAAACTCTGGCTGATGTAACTGATCCGGCTTTTAAAGCTACTGCTGAAGAAGCACGTGGCGACGTGTATGTGGCAAAAAATGATATTGCCTCAGCAAGAAAAGCTTATCAGAGCGCATGGGATGCACTTGCTGAGCGTAAAAAAGAACGACAAATTTTACAAATTAAACTCGAAAGTGTAGGCGTTTTAGTTGATGATCCTGAAATCGAACGCCCTATTTTGGAAACACAAGTGGATGAGTCTTAATGGATAGAAAATATAAAATATCATTTGCAATGGCAGTATTATCAGCTGCGCTGATCGGTTGCTCAAGTAATAAAATTAAAGTAGAAGAGGCCAAACCGAATCCACTGCCAAAACTTGCGCAAGCAAAAAGTCTGGTGCCTGTATTTTCGCAAAATGTTTCTTCTACCGATGAAGCTGATCCACTCCGGTTACGACTCGCAGTCGATAACGGCGTTATTTTTGCAGTAGATCCTAAAGGCGAAGTAGCAGCTTTTCGTGGTAAACAGCGTCTCTGGCAGACTCGTGTCAGCAAGCAAGGGCTAAGTGCCGGAGCTGAGGCAGCTGATGGCGTGGTTGTTGTCGGTAACCGTAAAGGTCAGCTGTTTGCCCTGGAACAGGCAACAGGCAAGCAATTATGGACTGCGCAGTTATCAGGGGCTTTACTCAGCCCCTCACTGATACAAGCTGGTCGTGTTATTACTGTGGCAAATGATGGGAATGTCTTTGCACATGACCTAGCCTCTGGGCAAGAGGTCTGGGCATACCGGTTGCCAAATGCACAGTTTAGTCTGCGTGGCCAGGCAGCCCCAGTTTCTGCTGATCCGCGTACAGTACTGATTGCTTCATCTAATGCCTATATTTATGCTTTGGATGTATTAACGGGTGTGCCGCGTATGCAGCGCCGTGTAGCGGTCAGTAGCGGTCGCTCGGATGTGCAGCGCCTGATTGATATTGATGGTGATCCTGTGATGGCTGGCCAGTTTTTGGTGACGACCAGTTATCAGGGGCAAGTTACTGTAACTGATCTGGCATCACAACAGGTAGTCTGGAGTGAAGATGCCAGCAGTACACAGCGTCCGGAAGTTTTTAACAACACGGTTTTTGTTGCACAGAACGATGGTAAAGTCACGGCATTTAATCTCACGACAGGTGAACAGCTCTGGCAGAATGATAGCCTGCTCAACCGTCGTTTAAGTAATCCAGTGATACTTGGTCAAGAGCTGGTGGTTGGTGATCTGGATGGTGTATTACATTTGATTGATCCAGCCTCTGGGCAACTGGTAGGTCGCTCTAAAACCGGTGGCGAAGTACGTTCACTACAGGTAATTGATGGGCAGCTCTACGTTTCTACCAGAAAGGGAGCGTTAAGCGTCTGGCAGAATCGTTAATTCTTCTCTGCTTGTGCTAAAATAAACCCAACCGTATTTTTTGAAACGCGGGGTAATTGAAATTTCAATGCCCCGTGTTTTTATTTAGATCTGTGATCTATTATTTTCTTCCAAAGTTTCTGATGTTCAGACCAGACCAACTGGCTGATCTTGAATAAAGGTTAATCTATGAAACCCGTAATTGCGCTCATTGGTCGTCCGAACGTCGGAAAATCAACGTTGTTCAACCAGATTACCAAGAGCCGTGATGCCCTTGTAGCCGACTTCGCCGGCCTAACACGTGACCGCAAATATGGCGATGCTGTGTATCAAAACAAATCCTTTATCGTAGTCGATACAGGCGGTATTGGCGAAAGCGAACAGGGAATTGATTCTTACATGGCAGAGCAGTCTAAAACTGCAATTCATGAAGCCGATCTCATTATTTTTGTAGTTGATGCGCGTGCGGGGCTATTGGCCTCTGATGAACAGATTGCGCGTGAACTACGCACACTTGGCAAAAAAGTCTTTCTGGTAGCCAATAAGGTAGATGGCGTACATGCAGAAGCAGCTGTGGTCGAGTTTTATAAACTCGGTCTTGGTGAGCCCATGCATGTTGCAGCAAGTCATGGTCGCGGTGTGGCACAGATGCTGGAAGAAGTGCTGGCAGATGTACCTGAAGATGAGAATCCGGAAGAACTTGATAAAGCTACAGGCCTGCGTCTGGCTATTATTGGCCGTCCGAATGTCGGTAAATCTACTCTGGTTAACCGGTTGCTTGGTGAAGAGCGCGTAGTTGCATATGATGAGCCTGGAACTACACGTGATTCAGTCTATATTCCATTTGAGCGCGATGGTCGTCAATATACTCTCATTGATACTGCTGGTGTACGCCGTAAAGGTAAAGTCGATGAAATGATCGAGAAATTCTCGGTAGTAAAGACTTTGCAAGCCATAAAAAATGCACATGTAGTGGTAGTGGTGCTCGATGCCCGTGAGGGCGTGGTAGAGCAGGATCTACACCTGATCGGTTATGCACTTGAAGCTGGCCGGGCCATGGTAATTGCGATCAACAAATGGGACAACATGTCTGAATATGATCGCAAGCAGTGTAAACTGGATGTAGACCGCCGTTTTGATTTTATTCCTTGGGCGCGTATCCATCTGATTTCAGCATTACATGGTACTGGTGTAGGTGATCTTTATCCTTCAATCCATCGGGCTTATGATTCATCTCACCTGAAAGTATCACCAGCTAAATTAACACAGATACTTAATGATGCAACCGAAGCACATCAGCCACCTATGGTTGGTGGCCGCCGGATTAAAATGCGTTATGCTCATATGGGTGGACAAAATCCGCCAACGATTGTGATTCACGGTAACAAGGTCGACAAGACTCCTGCAGATTATCGCCGTTATCTGGAAAATGTTTTCCGTAAAGTTTATAAGCTTGAAGGTACACCGGTTAAAATCGATTTTAAAACTTCAGAAAATCCATTCGAAGGACGTAAATCACAGCTTGATGAGCGTACTGCTGCACGTCGCCGTCGTTATATCCAGAAATTTAAAAAAGCTGAGAAAAAATTCAAGCGTTAAGCTAAATAGTGCTTTAACAGAATTTAAAAACCCAAATTTCGATTTGGGTTTTTTTGTTTAATCATGAACCGTTATACTGCTTGTAATTTAGTGAACCGGATAAAATATGCTGCGTGTTGATATCTGTGCTATGAAGCATTTCGAACAGGTTGATCCACAACAGGAACTGCGCCAGCAAATCCAGCAGCGTAAGCAGGCTATTTACGCTTATCGAAATCGTCTGCTGAGTGAAATACTGGGACAGCCCATCACTGCCTTAAGTTTTGCTTGTACATGCCACGGTAAACCGTACTTAAAAGAACATAATCTGGCAATCAATCATACCCATAGTAAAAAAATCTATGCATTAGTGACCAGTTCTGAGCAGCAGGACATAGGAATTGATGTTGAAGATCTGGAACGTCAAGTAAAGCTGGATGCTTTGGCACAACATGCATTTCATGAAGAAGAATATCAAACCTGGAAGTCTATGGATAAAGACAGGCTGTACTGGTTTAAAGTCTGGACAGCGAAAGAAGCAATTTTAAAGGCCAGTGGTTTAGGCATCCGTTTAAGTCTGAAAGATATAAATACCAAAGTCCATCCCATGTATGATAACTCACAGATGCAGCATGAATCTCTTGGGTATTTTGCTTACCAGCATTTTGAAGTTGCCCAGAGCCTGATCACCGTCGCTTGGCGCACCGGACAGGGCTGTGGTGAATTTATTTTCCCGCGTATTCAGATTTATCGGAATTAAAAAGCCTATCCGGAGATAGGCTTTAATGAAATATTGCTCTTGGGTGAAATTATGGAATTTCATCCTCGAACTCTGGTTTTACCTGTACGATAAAGTCCTGACGGTTCAGACCACGCCACAGTGCAAATGAAGTACCAATATAAATAGAAGAATAAGTACCTACAAATACGCCTACAAACATGGCTACAGAGAACCAGTGCAGACCTTCACCACCCATGAGCATCATGGCAATAACCACGAGTAACAGGGTCATTGAGGTGTGAACGGTACGGCGCAAGGTTTCGGTAAGCGCAATATTAACGATCTCGCGTGGCTCAGCACCACGAATTTTACGGAAGTTTTCCCGAATACGGTCAGAGACTACAATATTGTCATTTAGCGAAAAGCCGATAAGTGCCAAAAGTGCTGCCAGTACGGTCAGGTCAAATGGCCACTGCATCATGGCGAAAATACCGATTGTCACGATGATATCGTGAAACAAGGATAATACTGCCCCGATTGCCAGTTTGAACTCAAAACGGATGGTGACATAAATCAGCATCAGGACAAGTGCTAGCGCTACTGCACCTGCTGAGCGTACATACAGTTCATTACCAACCTGTCCCCCTACCGAATCAATCTTGCTAACTTCAGCAGGGTTATTTGGCAGTTGGGCTGCTTTAGTCAAGGCACTGTTGAGGTCTTCAACATTTATGTCTTGTGCGGGCATACGTATCAAGAGATCACTATTGCTTCCCAAGGTTTGTACAACTGCATCTTTAAAACCGGCATCATTTAGCGCACGGATAACTTCTCCCTGATTGGCTGCCTGTTTATAGTTCAGCTCGGCAGAGATACCGCCTGTAAAGTCTAGCCCGAGATTTAGGCCCTTAGTAACGATAAAAAACAGGCTACCAACAGTAAGGATTATCGAGATAATAGCTGCCGGTAAGGCAATTTTCATAAAGTCGATAACGCGCTCATTATCAGGACGGCCGTACTGTTTTTGCTTTGGTTGAGTATTCTCAGTCATCATCGATCTCCTTAAATGCTCAACTTCTTCAAGTTACGACGCTTGCCATAAATGATCTGTACGATCGCACGCGTTACCGTAATTGCAGTAAACATCGAACAGGCAATACCAATCATGAGTGTTACAGCAAAACCTTTGATTGGACCAGTACCGATTGCAAACAGGATAAAGGCGACGAGGAAGGTGGTCAGGTTTGAGTCAAAAATGGTGTTATAGGCTCGATCATAACCTGCCACAATGGCCTGTTTGGGCGAGGCCCCCCATTTCATTTCTTCTCTGATTCGTTCACAGATCAGTACGTTCGCATCGACGGCCATACCGATTGTAATAACAATACCTGCAATACCCGGCAAGGTTAGTGCGGCACCAATCCATGACATGATGCTTAAAGTCATTGCCAGGTTAAAAACCAAAGCAAAGTTGGCAATCAGACCAAATAAACGGAAGAAGACCACCATCCAGATAGCGACCAGCAAGAAACCGATTTGAGTAGAAAGCACACCCTTGTCGATATTTTCCTGACCTAGTGACGGGCCAACTACACGCTCTTCAACAAAGTACATTGGAGCAGCAAGTGCACCTGCACGTAGCATAAGTGCCAGTTCAGACGCTTCTTGTGGAGAATCGAGTCCGGTAATACGGAACTGCGACCCTAGTACGGCCTGAATGGTTGCAGCGTTAATCACTACAGATTCTGCATAAGGTGTACGTACTTCGGTCTGTGTGCCGGTAACCGGATCAGTGACATAGCTGATACGCTGTTTGTTTTCGATAAACAGTACAGCCATGCGTTTACCCACAGCATTACGGGTGGCATCTGCCATCAGTTTGCCGCCAGCACTGTCTAAAGTAATATTAACTTCAGCACCACCTGTATCCTGGCTAAAGCCTGAAGAGGCATTTTGGACCCGTTCACCTGTCAAGATACGGTTACGCTGTAACAGTAATTGGCGACCGCTGTCTAGCGATTCATAAGCAAACAGTTCTGTACCAGGAGGTAACGGCTGGCCATTAGATTTCCCGGTATAGGGATCAATATACTGATCATTTAAGTCGGAAACTAAGCGGAACTCCAGGTTAGCTGTGCGGCCAAGTACCCGTTTTGCTTCTGCTGTGTCCTGTACACCTGGCAGGTCGACTACGATACGATTACTGCCTTGGGTCTGAACCAGTGCTTCCGCCACCCCTAGTTCGTTAATACGGTTGCGCAGTGTGGTTAAGTTCTGGTTAACAGCATATGACTGGATTTCCTGTCTGCGTGCATCAGTATACGTGAGGCGCAACATAGGACCAGTACTGCTAGCCAGTGCTTGCTGGGTGAACTCATTGCCATTGCGGCGTAAAAAGTCCATTACAGCTTCACGGTCGTCATTTTGTGCAAACTGGAGATTGATCTGATTATTATTCAGAGTCAGGCTGTTAAACTTGAGATTATTTTCACGAAGCTGACGGCGCAAGTCGGTCGCGGATGTTTCCATACGCTGTGACAGGGCTTTATCCATATCCACTTCTAACAGGAAGTGTACACCACCACGCAAGTCCAAGCCCAGTTTCATTGGTTTTGCGCCAATTTTCTGTAGCCACTCAGGTGTAGTAGGCGCCAAATTCAGGGCCACAACATATTCTTCACCCAGAGCGCGGCGTAGCACATCTTTTGCTTTGAGTTGTGCATCAGTAGAGTCTACACGCAATAGGGCAGCGTTATTGGTAAAGGTATTGTCATGAGACGGAATGTTCGCCTCTTTCAATATTTGCTCTGCTTTTTGTATCACACTCTGATCAATTTGAGTGCCGGCTTTTGCACCAGAAATCTGGACCGCCGGTTCATCGGGATACAAGCTAGGCAGTGCGTACAGGGTGCTGATCACCAGAACCACCAGGATCAGCAGATATTTCCATGCAGGGTAACGCATTTGCTGTCTTCTTAAAATGAAAAAGCCGTGCGGGGTGCACGACTGTTTTTATGATTAAAGGTTATTCAGGGTGCCTTCAGGCAAAACTGAAATGACACTAGCACGCTGGATTTTTACATCTACACCGCGGCTTAGTTCTACTACTGCAAAATCGCCTTCAAGCTTGGTAATACGGCCCATCAAGCCACCGGCAAAAACCACTTCACTGCCTACACCCAGACTTTCAACGAGGGTACGGTGTTCTTTGGCACGTTTGGCCTGTGGACGCCAGATCAGGAAATAGAAAATTGCAATAAATACTGCAATCATCAATAAGTTAGCCATCATGCTCGGGCCTTGCTGAGCCGCCGGCGCAGCGTGAGCAGTAGAGATTAAAAAGCTCATGTCGATTTCCTATTAAATATTAAAACTGTTGCCATTGTCATGACATTTAAATTGAGTTGACCTGCAATTTACCTTGTCTTTTTGTTGAGCGCAAATACTGCTTTCTCAATCTTCAGGGCAAGGCGGTACTTCCATTCCACGACGTGTATAGAAGTCCTCAACAAAAGCTTCAAAGGTACCATTGTCGAGTGCATCACGGATGTCTTGAGTGAAGCGCTGGTAATAGCGCAGGTTATGAATGGTTCCTAGCATGGAGCCCAGCATTTCACCACATTTCTCGAGGTGGAACAGATAAGCCCGGGTAAAATTCTTGCAGGTATAGCAGTCACAGTGCGGGTCAAGCGGGCTCTGATCATGACGGTATTTGCTGTTGCGAATACGGACCAGACCATCTGTCACAAAATAATGACCGTTCCGCGCATTTCGGGTAGGCATGACACAGTCAAACATATCAACCCCACGGCGGATACCTTCAACAATATCTTCAGGTTTACCAACACCCATGAGGTAGCGCGGTTTATCATGCGGCATTCTGTTAGGAAGATAATCCAGCACTTTAATCATCTCTTCTTTCGGCTCACCAACAGATAAGCCACCAATTGCATAGCCATCAAACCCGATTTCAAGCAGGCCTTCTAGTGATTCATCCCGAAGATCTTCATACATGCCACCCTGAATAATACCGAACAACGCATTTTTATTGTCCAGAACTTCATGATGGTGGGTCTTGCAACGTTTAGCCCAGCGTAAAGACAGCTGCAATGATTTCTGCGCTTCTTCATGGGTCGCTGGATAAGGCGTACATTCATCAAAAATCATGACAATATCGGAGTTCAGAACTTTCTGAATTTCCATAGAAACTTCAGGCGAGAGAAAAACTTTTGAGCCATCAATAGGTGAGCGAAAAGTCACACCTTCTTCTTTGATTTTGCGCATGGCGCCCAGACTAAATACCTGAAAGCCACCAGAGTCAGTTAAAATAGGCTTATCCCACTTAATAAATTCGTGCAGACCGCCGTGTTCTTTTACAACATCCAGGCCCGGACGCAAATACAAGTGAAAGGTATTTCCCAAAATGATTTGTGCCTGAATTTCTTCAATATCACGTGGAAGCATGCCTTTAACAGTACCGTAAGTACCCACTGGCATAAATACCGGTGTTTCAACCACCCCATGTTCAAGTGTTAAACGGCCACGGCGGGCACGACCCGACTGACCCAATTTTTCAAACTTCATACCATGTCCAAATCAAGGCGAAAAAACAGTTCGCTGATGTGCAAAATAAAAAAGAGGTCTATTGTCCTTGATTCTGTCATGGAGTTCTACTGTTAAATGTAGCCGCAGCATATGAAAAACTAGACAGACCGATATGTTGCAAAACAATGCGTATTTAAAAGTTTGGACGATAGTCAAAGTTTTGCAGGGTAGACTGGTCGCGAAACGGGCGAATAGCCTTTTTACCTGTAGTCAGCGTATTGATCATATTATTCGGAAATATCTGAATATGGTTATTAAACAGTTCCACATTACGGTTAAAAATACTGATAGCGGCACTGACATTTTCATTTTGCTCATCAATTTCATTTATCATGCGCAGATAAATTTCATTAGCTTTAAGCTCAGGATAGTTCTCAACTATAACATTCAGATTACGCATGAGTTCATGACTCAAGCTTTCTACCCGTTGTAGCTGAGAGATATCAGTGCTTTTAAGATTAAGTTGCATAATCTGCTGACGTAGTTCGGTAACCCGCTCTAGGGTACTTTTTTCAAAGCCTGCGTATTGTTCGACTAATGGGGCCAGTCCGTCAAGAACCTTGACTTTCTGCCGTTCATAGGTGGCTACATCTGCCCAGGCGCGCTGCGCAGCATTATAATGCCGGACAATCGAATTCCGGATATAGATCACTGCAATGATCAAAACCACAAAAAATAAAATAAAGAGCCCTAACCCCATCATTATTTTCCTCAAGTCTATTTATTGTAAAAGTTGCTCTAAGTTATTTAGCAGTTTTTCATAGGCGCCTAAACGCAAGGTTCGCAAGTGACCGCGCAAACTGGAGATATCTTCTCTATTTTGCGCTTTTGTATGAATTTTAAAAAGGTTCTGCCGGTTTAAAAAGCACATTATATGATGTTCATGATGAAACAGCAGCTCGCCAGAATGTTGTGTAAAGAACTGATCTAAACGTAAAGTCATAGCTGGAGTCATGGTTTTAGCGAGCTCAAGCGGTTCAAGACCATAAATACGTAATTTCTGGTTAATCTGTAGGTCACTGCTATACCAGGCAGAGCTATACGGAGGATCAAACTCTTTATTGGATGTTGTTACTGCCAGCCCAAGTGCGGGAGCTTCAAAAACAAAGATTCCCCATAAAGTCTTCTGCGTTCTTTGTACCGCTACTTGCTGTGTATCCTGCCCGGCGATTTTTATTTCATTGATGAAATCGTACTGAAAAAGCATGATTGGCCGCTCTCGGCCCTGTTGATCTTTCCAAGTGGTGCTGGCATATACAGGTAGCATATTTGATACAGAACCCTGCTGAAATACAGGAAACAGGTTTTTAAGCCGGGCGATGAAGAAAAAAGGCTGCGTAGAATCTGGAAAATGAGGGGGTAATTCCTGAAAGTTGAGCTGATATTTTTTCTCGAGTATTTGCTGTTCCAGAAACTGAATCACTTCAGTGAGTGGCTGATCCGACTCATAACAGAAATAGGCAAATAATCCCAAAGCAAAGGCAGTTAAAAAGCTTAATCCGGCAATAAGGCCGTGCTGTATAAAAAATATTCCAAATAATATAAAGCCACTTGCTATAACGAGTAGTGTGAAAGGTAATACATTATTGAATTTCAGGCCAGGATGATCTCCCCAGGGATGGAGTTCATCTAGAATATCCTGATAGGTTTTTGCCTGTTGGCCCACTTGCCACAGCCGGGCGATATTATCCAGAACCTGCCGGTTGATCTTGCGATGAATACGTAGCGTATATTTAACAGTTTCAACCGGCATAACTATTTACCTGTTCACTGTTTTATCGATCAGCATGGCGTCACCATAACTGAAGAAACGGTAATGCTCTCTTACGGCATGCTCATACGCTGCCAGAATATGATCACGTGTTGAAAGTGCTGAAACCAGCATCAGCAGGGTAGACTCCGGTAAATGAAAGTTGGTAATCAGCCGGTCTACTACACAGAACTGATAACCCGGATAAATAAAGATCTGGGTATCTCCAGTCCATGCCTCAATTTTACCGTTATGAGCCTGCGCTGCGCTTTCAAGTGCACGTGTAGCAGTGGTACCTACTGCAATAACTTTATTACCGCGAGCCTGTACTTGCTTAATCAGCTCTACCGTATTCTCGGGCACTTCACACCATTCACTGTGCATAATATGATTTTCAATATCTATACTACGAACAGGTAAAAAAGTACCAGCGCCTACATGCAGGGTAACAAATGCTTGCTGTACACCTTTTTCTGATAATTTGTTTAAAAGTACTTCATCAAAATGCAGACTGGCAGTAGGTGCAGCAACACTGGCAATTTTCTCTGGATCGTGAAATACCGTCTGATAACGCTCATTGTCAATCGTCTCTGCTTCACGGTTAAAATAAGGCGGAATGGGTAATTGCCCGTGCTGATCCAGGACCTGCAAAATCGGTTGTGAAAACTCGACAACGAACAGGTTCTCATGGCGGCCTTGTACAGTGACTTTAACCTCATCTGCACCAATAAACAGCTCTGCACCAGCTTTAGGTGAATTACTGGCTTTAATATGACAGTGGGCAATAGTCTGATCAAAAATACGTTCTACCAGTATTTCAACTGCTCCACCAGTTGCACGCCTGCCTTTAAGTCGAGCCTTCATAACCTTGGTATCATTCAGGACCAGCAGATCACCGGGTTCAAACAATTCCAGAATATCGGTAAAGTGACGATCGCTATATTGGCCCTCACTATTTAAGTGTAAAAGCCTTGAAGCACTACGCTGTGCTAGAGGGTAACGCGCAATTAATTCATCGGGGAGGTTAAAAGAAAAGTCAGAAAGTTGCATGACATAAAACAATTAAAAAATTGTACCTAGTATAGTGCTTTTTGATTAATGATGGAAAAAATACAGTTTTGTTCAGCTATTGCTTTTATTGTGACTTAAAAATAGGCAAACAGTCAGTACTTTACATTGACAACATGTGGAAAGACGCTATTATACACACACCCACTCTTCTTCCCGAGGTGGTGAAATTGGTAGACGCGGCGGACTCAAAATCCGCTGTCAGAGATGACGTGTCGGTTCGAGTCCGACCCTCGGGACCACAATAATTAGATCCAAATATCTATTTTTATAATTTTCTTTATTTCAAATATTTACCAGTATATAACATGTTTTGTTTCTTAATTGTTATTATTGCCGTTGTATCTATGTCTAAAGTTTGCTAATTGTTTAATAAAGATTTATTTTTAACTGATTTTTACTGAAGTTGCGTTTATTACCTACAATATTTTTAATGAGGCGAGCATGACATTACAATTATTAGAGTTAGATCAGGCTGATCAGCTCAGTGCTTGTAAATTATCGTTATTACTGGGTATCTTCGAACCGCATAACCAGGTGGAATCCTGTTTACGTTTTGCTCGACGTATTTTAAGAAGTAAAAACGCTATTTTAACTTTTAAGGCAGAGCCTTATATTTGGTATCTTTCTTCAAAGGGTATGAGACTTTTTCATAGCCATCCTGATGCAGATTTAGGACCTTATTTCAATAGTCAACCTTATATAGACCAGCAACATTCTGATTATCACGGTTTTTGTCAGCATATTCGTCACTTGGGTGTAGAGCATCAGCGCATGGTTGCTTTTGATATGCTCAAGACTGATAAAGAATCAATTGGACAGATTCTGTTTTTTGATGACAGCTCTGAGCCTTTTGAAAATGAAGATATTGAGATAGTTAAAGATTACTGTGAACGTCTGGTTCGCTATTTAGAGTTAAAATTCGAGCATGCTGAACTTAAGGAATTATATGAACAGCAATCGGCATTAAATTTTAGTAAAACCAAGTTTTTCCAGATTATTGCGCATGACCTGCGTGCACCTTTTCATGGGTTGCTCGGTTTCTCTGAAGTATTGTCACAAGAGCGCAATACGCTTGACGACTCCAGTATCCAGAATATTGCAGATTATCTTTATGATACTGCACAGTCGACTTATAACCTTTTAGAAAGCCTGCTCAACTGGGCAATGGCAGAAGGCGGCCGGTTTGTCTATCATCCGATCAACTTCAATTTAAAGCAGGTCACCAAAATTGTTCGTGATGTACTTAATACACTAGCGATTAAGAAAAACATTCAGTTAATTGATGAAGTGCCGGATGATCTCAAGGTATATGCAGATATTAATATGCTGACTTCGATTATCCAGAACCTGGTATCAAATGCATTAAAATTCACGCCAATGGACGGTACGGGTAAAGTGACCATTCAAGCACAGCCCGGCCCAGATGGGGTGGAAATTTATATCCGGGATACCGGCCTAGGTATGTCTGAAGCACAAATAGCGAATATTTTTCAGCCGCGGATTACTGTCAGCCTTAAAGGTACGGCGGGTGAAAAAGGAACAGGTCTGGGATTGACACTCTGTAAGCGGTTTGTAGACCTGAATAAAGGTGAAATTTGTGTCATGTCTAAGGAAGGTGAAGGTACTACTTTCAAAGTTACTTTGCCGGAAGCAACTGACCAGCATACGGTTTTGCCACTTGATATGGCGAAGTCAGACAGCACTACAAATTTAGTATAATTATTTTCCTAAAGCCAAATTCACCTGTTATAACTACATATAAATACAGGTGAAGGGTGGTTTATGAACGCGAAGCAGTTGCAAAAGACTTTAAGAGCCAGTCAATATGCTGAACAGATACTAGGTCTTTATCAAAACGAACTTGAACAAGATTATACTGTAGATCAGTTTGCAACCCCGCTATCACATGAACAGATTAAAGATCGGGTGTCTTCTGTACTTGACTCAATTCAGGATGAGCACGCATGGATGCGAGCGATCCGAATACTCCGTGCTCGTCTCATGTTTCGCTGGATCTGGCAAGATGCTAACCACCTGACTGATGTAGTTACACTTACACAAGAACTCTCAGATTTTGCTGATGCCTGTATTTGTGCAGCAAAGGCCTTCGCCCGTATTCCACTGGTATTAAAGCATGGCGAACCAATCGGTTATTCGGGCCAAGTCCAGGACCTGATTATTATTGCTATGGGAAAACTGGGAGCACAGGAACTTAATCTGTCGAGCGATATTGACCTGATTTTTGCCTTTGATGAGCAAGGCGAGACCAATGGCCGTAAATGTATTGATGTACAACAGTTCTGTATTGCGTGGGGCCAGAAAATTATTTATTTGCTGGAGCATATCACTGCTGAGGGTTTCGTCTTTCGTGTAGATATGCGCTTACGTCCCTGGGGAGATGGTTCGGCACTGGCCATTAGCCATGCAGGATTAGAAAAATATTTAAGCCAGCATGGGCGTGAATGGGAACGCTATGCCTGGATCAAGGCCCGTATTGTGTCCGGTGGAAGGGCGGGCGAAGAGTTACTGGAAATGACCCGTCCTTTCGTGTTTCGGCGTTATGTTGATTACACTGCGTTTCAGGCCATGCGTGAAATGAAGGTCATGATTGAACGTGAAGTTATGCGTCGCAATATTGAAGACGATATTAAACTGGGTGCCGGTGGTATCCGTGAAGTTGAATTTATTGTGCAGGTTTTTCAGCTGATTTATGGTGGTTCCAAACTTGAACTACAGGAACGCCAGTGTCTGGCGAATTTGACGCATCTGAGCGAATCAGGTCTGCTTGAGCCAGAAGCTGTAGCGGACTTGGAAGATACCTATCTGTTTCTGCGTCGTCTGGAACACGCCATTCAGGCACTGAATGATCAGCAGACCCAGTCCCTGCCGACTGAGCCGGAGCTGCGGCAGCGATTGATTGATACCTTGGGCTTTGATAGCTGGGAAAGTTTTCTGGAAGTCCTTAACCAGAAACGGTCTAAAGTCTCTTACCAGTTTGCACATCTGATTCAGGAGCGTGACAGGGAAACACCAGTAGAGAACTTTCAGCATCTCGAAGAAGAACTGGAAAGTGTGCTTGATTCCAATGCACAAAAACTGATTCATGAGTTTTGGCATGGCCACGCCTTGAATAAGTTACCAGCTAAGGCCGTTCAACGTTTAAAAACTTTTTGGCCTTATCTGGTCGATGCAGTATTACAGTCGGATAAACCACAAGTTGCATTACTACGTTTAATGCCTTTAATTGAATCTGTAATGCGCCGTACGGTTTATCTGGTGATGCTGATTGAAAGTAAGGGGGCATTACAGCGTTTGGTAAAGATGGCCACAGTGAGTCCATGGATACTGGAGGAACTGACTCATTACCCGGTATTGCTGGATGAGTTTCTCACAATGGACTTCGAGTTGCCCAAACGCCGTGATCTTGAAGATTCACTACGGCAGCAGCTCATACGCATTGAGCTTGAGCAGGTTGAAGACCAGATGCGGGCCTTGCGCCTGTTTAAAAAATCTAATGTCTTGGCTGTAGCAGCCAGCGATGTACTGGCAGAAAGTCCGCTTATGAAAGTATCTGATGCCCTGACAGACATTGCTGAAGTTTCTATTATTGCTGCATTGAATCTGGCCTATCAGATCGTGGCAAAAAAACATGGTTATCCACTAGACGCTGACGGACGACGCTGCTCCTTGGACTATCTCGGATTTTCTGTGGTGGGTTATGGTAAAGTCGGTGGTATTGAGCTGGGTTATGGCTCAGATCTGGATCTGGTGTTTATTCATTATATGAGCGAACAGGCGGATACAGATGGCCTGAGACCTATCAGCGGTTTCGAGTTTGCCATGCGAGTAGGGCAAAAATTTATATCTCTTATGACGACTCAGACCCTAGATGGACGAGTATATGAAGTAGATACACGGTTACGCCCTTCTGGAGAAGCTGGTCTGCTGGTGACCAGTTTAAAAGCCTTTGAACAATATCAATTAAAAAATGCCTGGCTTTGGGAGCATCAGGCATTGGTTCGGGCCCGTTCGATTGCTGGGGATGACAGTTTACGCCAAAAATTTGAGGCGTTACGCTGCCGTATTTTAACTCTGCCGCGTGATGAAAAATTTGTGCGTACTGAAGTTTTAAAAATGCGTCAGAAGATGAAAGCCCATCTGGGTTCTTCCAAAGAACAGAAAAAAGGTGGAATTTTTCATTTAAAACAGGATGCGGGTGGTATCGTTGATATCGAATTTATGGCACAGTATATTGTGTTGGCATGGGGTGGGGCGAAACCGGATCTCGCTCACTATTCCGACAATGTAAGAATCCTAGAAGATGCTGCGAAAGCCGGTTACTTATCCAGTGACGATGCAACAGCACTGATTCAGGCTTATCTCAGTGAACGAGCCGAGAGCCACCGTTTAGCACTTGCAAATCAATCCATGCAAGTCAATGCTGCGGACTGGCACGATACCCGCGAGATCGTTTGCAAGTTATGGCAAAGATTAATAGATCCCACAGCAATACTTGCTTTGGATAGTGACTGACTGTGTAAAAATTTGGAGTGTGTGCCATGAATTTGGCTGATCGTGATGGTTTTATTTGGCAAGATGGACAACTGGTTGACTGGCGTGATGCAAAAATTCACGTCCTGACTCATACTTTACACTATAGTATGGGCGTGTTTGAGGGCGTCCGGGCATATGAAACTCCACAAGGCACAGCCATTTTTCGTCTACAGGACCACACCAAGCGCTTGTTAAACTCTGCAAAAATTTATCAGATGAAAGTTCCATTTGATCAGGCAACATTAGAGCAGGCGCAAATCGATGTGGTTCGTGAAAATAAGCTGGCATCTTGCTATTTACGTCCATTAATCTGGATTGGTTCTGAAAAACTTGGTATTGCTGCAACCAATAATACGATTCATGCGGTAGTTGCAGCTTGGGGCTGGGGTGCTTACCTGGGTGAAGAGGCAATGGCTAAAGGTATTCGTGTAAAAACTTCTTCCTTTACTCACCATCATCCGAATGTGACCATGTGTAAGGCCAAGGCTTCGGGTAACTATACGCTGTCTATTCTTGCGCACCAAGAAGTAGCACATTCAGGCTATGATGAAGCTATGCTGATGGACCCGCAAGGCTATGTATGTCAGGGTTCAGGGGAAAATGTTTTCCTAGTTAAGGATGGTGTGCTGCACACTCCGGATATTGCGGGTGGAGCATTGGATGGTATTACCCGTCAGACCGTCATTACAATTGCTAAGGATTTAGGCTATGACGTGGTAGAACGTCGTATTACCCGTGATGAATTCTATATTGCTGATGAAGCATTCTTCACCGGTACTGCAGCTGAAGTTACACCAATCCGTGAATATGATGACCGTGAGATTGGTTGTGGTGCACGTGGGCCAATCACTGAACAGATCCAGAGTACATTCTTTAATGCAGTGCAGGGTAAAGATCCGAAATATGCACACTGGTTAACTTACGTAAAATAAGTAAAGCCGATATGATTAAAAGGCGAAATTTTATTTCGCCTTTTTTTATTATGGAATTGGGTTATGCATATTCTTTATGTTAGTGATGGAAAGGCGGGGCACCGTTCACAGGCGCTGGGACTTTACCGCGCTATAGAAAGGCAATCTGTGCATAAAGTCAGTTTTGAGGAAATTTCAATTGAACAGCTGCCATTAATCAGCTTATTTCTTTCTGTTCTCAAAAAACAATCTCCTTTTTTAAAACAGACGCCTAATTATATTGTTGGGGTGGGAAGTCATACCCAGCTTCGAGTGCTGCTTTTAGGAAAAATTTACCCAAAAGCTAAAACTGTTATTTTAATGAAACCTAATTATCCATATATATGGTTTGATTATGTAGTGGTGCCACAGCATGATGGGCTAGCTAAACGGAACAATATTATTCTCACTCAAGGTGCATTAAACCCAATTGTGAATGAACAACGACACCAGACGGATCGTATTTTGATTGCGCTGGGAGGCACATCAAAACGCCATCAGTGGAATGAACAGAAAGTTCTCACAGCCATTCATGACATTGTAGAGTATAATCCGGCCTCTGAAATCATTCTAACGACTTCACGTCGAACACCAGCAGAGTTTATTGATATTTTAAGACAACAAAGTTTTGCCCAGCATTTACAAATATTTCCGGTTGAGCAAACACCTCAAGGCTGGATTTTTGAAGAGATGCAAAAAGCAGAAGCTGTATGGGTAACAGAAGATAGCGTTTCTATGGTTTTTGAAGCACTTACTGCGGGTTGTCGCGTAGGGGTCATAGCAATCGATCGGTTGAAAGACGATAGAATTACGCACTCGATTGATCAAATGATAGAATCACAACTAATCTCACAGAATACTTGTGTCGTACAGTTACCACAACCTTATGCTTTTAAAGAAGCAGACCGTGTGGCAACATATCTTTTAGCGAAATAATGAGTTTGGCATTGTGATTTATATCCTGATTTTACTGGTTTTGCTTACCGTTTTATTTAGCTATAAGTATGCGTGGTGGAAGCCAGCAGTGGATTGGAATCGACCACGTGTATTGATGTATCACATGGTACGAGACCATATTAATGGTGCCAAATTTAATAAGCTTCGGGTCAAGCCCGCTGAGTTTGAAAAGCAAGTTGCTTGGATGAAAGCGCAAGGCTTCCATTTTGTAACGATGCACGAATTGCAAGAGAACTGGGGAAATCACCCAGCCAAAACAGTTGCCATTACCTTTGATGATGGTTATTTAGACAACTTACAAAATGCTTATCCGATTTTAGAAAAATATCAGGCCAAGGCAACCATATATGTGGTGGTTGATCGTCATGATCGTGATTGGTCAACCTATAAAAAAGAACATCATAATAGTGGTGAACTCATGCGTGAAGCTAAGTTGAATGATGCTCAAGTCAAGCAACTGGCAGATAGCGAACTGATCGAAATTGGTTCACATACGTTAACGCATGCTAATTTAAACAAACTGGATGATACGGATTGTTTAAAAGAACTAACTGATTCAAAGCAGTGGCTTGAACAACTGATAGAAAAGCCAGTAACCAGTTTTGCTTACCCATTTGGTATTTACTCAGACCGAGATGTTAAACTGGCAAAACAGTCAGGGTATAGCAATGCAGTGACCACAATCGAAGGCATTGATGATGAACAGCCGGACTTTATGCAACTACAACGTATTAAGATCAGCGGAAAAGATTCATTATTTGCCGTCAAGCTTCGTTTAAAACTTGGTACGCGTGAGGGCTAATCATGAAAATTACGCTTGTGATGGCAAGTGATGAGGAAGGTGGCCTAGAAAAGCATGTACTTGAGCTGGCTGCTGGTTTATCACAAGCACATGAAGTTTCTTTAATTGCACATCAGAAATATCAAAGTCGGGTAGAAAGTTCGGTGAACTTTGTTGCTTTTGATATGAGTGGCAGTCGTTATAACCCGTGGACGAAATATCTGCTTAAAAAAACAATATTGGGGACAGAACCACAAGTGCTACATGCTCATGCTTCTAAAACGGCCAAACTGTTGCAAGGCATGATTGCAGGTTTTAATTTCCCTTGTGTGGTGACTATCCATGGTGCAAAGAAAAAGATTGATTCTTACTTGGCATTTGATCATATCATTTGTGTGAGTAAGCGACTCGCGCAGATTGTGGGGCAGCCGGAAAAACTCAGTGTGGTCTATAATGGTATTTCTTTGAATATGCCTGCTCAATCATTTGTAAAAAATAGAAAATTTATTGCCATTGGACGTTTAAATGAAGTGAAAGGTTTTGATCTTTTACTGGCTGCTTGGCGGAACATTTCACACCAATTAACTATTGTTGGTGATGGTGAAGAACGAAAGAAGTTAGAGCAATTGATTCAAGAGTACCAATTAGCTGATCGGGTTCACTTGTATGGGTATAGCGACAATATTCACCCATTGATTATAGACCATGAGGCTTTGATTGTGTCTTCCTTGCGTGAAGGGGGCCCGTATACACTTGCTGAAAGTTTATTGCTTCAACGTCCTGTGTTAGGGACTGATGTCGGAATGATGGCTGAGTTTATTCCTGTTGAGTTTCTATGTGAACCAAATAATATTGAAGCATTGCAACAAGTGATTCAAAACTATTTGGATGTGGTAGCCCCTGAAGCAAGTTTTAAACAGGCTTATGCCTTGGCACAAGAACAATTGACTTTTACAAAAATGATCGATAATACGGTCAAAGTCTATCAATCATTGCTTTCAGCATAGGATGATGGATTGATGACACAACAAAAACCTTTCATCCTAGCGTTGACCGATGGTAAAGCAGGCCATGAAACTCAAACACAAGGAATAGTTCAGCTACTGAATCAACAACAAGATTATCAGGTGGAATGGGTTCAATTAAATCTACCTAAAAAATGGTTGTATCGTGTTCTCAAGTTATTGATCAAGTTTTCAATAAATACAGAGTGGTTACGTTATTTTCTTGACTCCCAAACCCTAAGTGCATTAGAGCAGAAACAGGTTGCTTATATTGTATCGGCAGGGGGAAACACTCTACTTGCCAATCTACTGCTCAAACAACATTTGCTCAAAGATCAGCCTGTAAAAAATCTGGTCGCAAGTTCATTACGGGGGATTCGTGCTGACTTGTTTGATGTGGTATTTACCATTCATGAGCAACAAGCCGTATTGCCTCATTATTTTTATTATCCAATTGCACCGAATAAAATGAGTGCTTTACCTCTAACACGTGAGCGGGCGCGGGAACATTTGGGTATTCAAAATGCTGAGCAAACGATTGCAATTTTGATTGGTGCTGACACTAAAACAGTAAAAATTGGTGAAGCGGCACAATGGGCAACTGTTTTACAGCAGGTTCGAAAGCAATATCCTACAGCGAGATTGCTACTGACAACATCACGAAGAACACCGATTACTTTTGAAAAAGAATTACAGCAGCTTGCTGAGCAGTACGGCATTTTTCAGCCTCATGACCAGTTAACATGGGTAGCACAAGGCCAAAGCTGTGATATCAAAGATTATATTAAAGCAGCTGACTGGATTCTAACGAGTCCGGACTCGACTTCGATGGTGGCAGAAGTGGTCATGTCAGGAAGTAAGTTGCTGGTACTTTATGATGAGCAGTCCATGCAGGATGAACAGATTAAGCACCAATTAAAGTTTTTAGCACAGCAACATTGGCTATATTTATTAACTGTTTCAGATTCTTATCAAATCTCTCAGGTTGTTCAAGAGTTAGAGATGCAAGATCATACCAGCGAAATAACTCGGAAGTTAAATCGGGTTTTGGACAAATAAGTTTAGCTAAGTATTTATATTTTATTTTTTGTAATAATGGTCAAACTGCGTAGGGCTTTCTGAGGTTAACGCTAAATTAAATAGGAAATAGGTGATAAAATCCGTGACTAAGAAAATGGAGTTACATGATTTATTATGAAGTTCTTGGTTACTGGTGGTGCAGGTTTTATTGGTTCGGCGGTGGTTCGTCATATTGTTCAAAATACTGAACATGAAGTATTAAATGTCGATAAGCTCACTTATGCGGGAAATCTAGAGTCTTTAAGCTCTGTTGCCGATCACCCACGTTATCAGTTTTCTCAGACCGATATTTGTGACCGTACAGCTTTAGATGAATTATTTAAAAGTTTTCAACCTGATGTAGTGATGCATCTTGCTGCTGAATCGCACGTAGATCGTTCAATTTCAGGACCTTATGCTTTTATTGAGACCAACATTATTGGTACATACCAAATGTTGGAAGCAAGCCGTACTTATTGGTTAACCCTTGATGGTTCAAAAAAGGAAACATTCCGCTTCCATCATATTTCAACCGATGAAGTCTATGGTGATTTAGAAGGTACAACCGACCTATTTACCGAAACAACATCGTATTCACCAAGTTCACCATATTCTGCAAGCAAAGCCAGCTCAGACCATTTAGTCCGTGCATGGAACCGTACTTATGGTTTACCGGTGTTGGTGACCAACTGTTCAAATAACTATGGGCCATTTCATTTCCCGGAAAAATTGATTCCGCTTATGATTTTAAATGCTTTGCAAGCCAAGCCACTCCCTGTATATGGCAATGGTCAGCAAATTCGTGACTGGTTATTTGTAGAAGACCATGCACGAGCACTCTTTACTGTTGCAACGCAAGGTGTGGTTGGGGAAACTTATAATATTGGCGGTCACAATGAAAAAGCCAATATCGAAGTTGTTCATGCGATTTGCACATTACTTGAAGAATTGGCACCGAATAAGCCGGAAGGTGTAGCACAGTAC
This sequence comes from Acinetobacter sp. UNC436CL71CviS28, assembly GCF_000620525.1. Taxonomy (NCBI): domain Bacteria; kingdom Pseudomonadati; phylum Pseudomonadota; class Gammaproteobacteria; order Moraxellales; family Moraxellaceae; genus Acinetobacter; species Acinetobacter sp. UNC436CL71CviS28. The sequence continues at coordinate 38,050 of NZ_JIBB01000002.1, read as the reverse complement.
AAAGATTTAATTACCTATGTCAAAGATCGCCCAGGTCACGATGTGCGCTATGCAATTGATGCGACAAAAATTAAAAATGACTTAGGCTGGGTTCCGCAAGAATCGTTTGAGACGGGCCTGCGTAAAACCGTTGAATGGTATTTAAGTAATACTGAATGGGTTGCACACGTTCAAAGTGGCGAATATCAGTCTTGGTTAAACAAGCAATATCAAGGATAACTATGAAGATCTTATTGCTTGGAAAAAATGGACAAGTTGGGTGGGAGCTACAGCGAGCGCTTGCTCCTTTGGGCGAGGTAGTTGCATTAGACCGTCATGGTTTAAATGGTCTATCTGGCGATATGACTCAACCATCGGCAATTTTTGACACGATTGTGGCGCTAAAACCCGATGTAGTCGTTAATGCTTCTGCTTATACAGCTGTTGATTTGGCTGAAACTGAGCAGGATTCGGCTGATCTTGTGAATCATCAAACTGTAAAGGCTATAGCCGATGCATGTTTGCAAATTAAAGCTTTATTTGTGCATTACTCTACCGATTATGTTTTTGACGGGGCAGGTGAAACAGCTTTTGTTGAAACAGATGCAATTGCACCATTAAATGTCTATGGTAAAACCAAGGCATTAGGCGAACAGGCAATTGTTGAGAGTGGCTGTCAGCATCTAATTTTCAGAACATCATGGGTCTATGCAAGTAAAGGAAAAAACTTCTTGAAAACGATGTTGAACTTGGCTCAGCAACGTGAAGAGTTGTCGATTATTGATGATCAGATTGGTGCTCCAACTTCTGCTGAGCTAATTGCTGATATTACCGCACATGCTATTCCTCAAGTCGTAGCCGATGTGAGTAAAGCTGGTGTCTATCATTTGGTGGCGAGTGGTGAAACATCATGGTTTGGCTACGCAAGTTATGTATTTGAGCAAGCACGGTCATTAGGACAGGCGCTGATTGTACAAAAGGTTAATCCAATTCCAACAAAGGCTTACCCAACACCAGCAACCAGACCACACAATTCAAGATTGAACAACCAAAAAATACAGCATGTTTTTAAACTCTGTCTACCTAACTGGCAAGATGGTGTAAAGCGAACCATAGTGGAGCTATTAAATAAATGAGTCTCAAACGTAAAGGTATTATTTTAGCGGGTGGTTCAGGTACACGCTTACATCCAATTACCAAAGGTGTATCGAAACAGCTTTTGCCAATTTACGATAAACCAATGGTTTACTATCCATTGTCTGTATTGATGCTTGCCGGTATTCGTGAAGTCTTATTGATTTCGACACCAGAAGATTTACCCCAATATGAAAAACTGCTCGGTGATGGTTCTCAATTTGGTATTGAACTTACTTATAAAGTACAACCTTCTCCAGATGGTTTGGCACAGGCATTTTTAATTGGTGAAGAGTTTATTGGTCAAGATAATGTTTGTTTGATCTTGGGTGACAATATTTACTATGGTCAAAGTTTTGGCAAACAATTAGAAGCTGCGAGTAATCGAGAGCATGGTGCAACAGTATTTGGTTACCATGTGACAGACCCAGAGCGTTTTGGTGTTGTCGAGTTTGACCCAACTGGAAAAGTTCTCAGCATTGAAGAAAAACCATTAAAGCCAAAATCACCTTATGCCGTGACGGGTTTGTACTTCTATGACAATCGTGTTGTAGAGTTTGCTAAACAAGTGAAGCCATCTGCACGTGGCGAACTTGAAATTACTGACATCAATAATGCATATCTGAAAGATGGTTCATTGAATGTGGAGCTTTTAGGGCGAGGGTTTGCATGGTTGGATACGGGCACGCATGAATCGCTTTTAGAAGCAGGTCACTTTATCTATACTGTAGAAAAGCGTCAGTCATTAAAAGTCGCATGTTTAGAGGAAATTGGTTTCAATCAAGGTTGGATTAGCAAAGAGAAACTTTTAGAAAGTGCTGAAGCTTTGAAAAAAACAGAATATGGTCAATATTTGAAAAAAATCTGGGAAGAGTCAAATGCAGGTTGAAACGACTAAAATAGAAGGGCTTTTGATTCTACATCCAAATGTATTTGGTGATGATCGCGGCTGGTTTATGGAAAGCTTTAATCAGCAACGTTTTGCACAAGCACTTGAACAATTAAACTTGCCTGTTCCAACTTTTGTACAAGATAACCATTCATTGTCTCAAAAGAGTGTGTTACGTGGGTTGCATTATCAAAATGCACCTTATGCGCAAGGAAAACTGGTACGTGTTGTACAAGGTCGTGTTTGGGATGTTGCGGTAGATATTCGACCTGACTCAAAAACTTATGGTGAATGGGTTGGTGTTGAACTGAGTGCAGAAAATAAAACCATGTTTTGGATACCGGAAGGTTTTGCTCATGGCTTTATCGCACTTGAAGACAATACCCAGTTTTTGTACAAAACCACCAATTACTACAATAAAGAAAGTGAAGGCGCTATTATTTGGAATGATCCAACACTAGCGATTAACTGGCCTCTTGATGAGGTTGGTGAGGTGTTGGTGAGTGATAAAGATCAAATTGCAGATGCATTTAAAGCATAAAAAAAGAGGAGTTTATCTCCTCTTTTTTTATCGAGGCTGTTTCAATATTATTTTATATGGTGCGACTAAACAGGTTGATAAAATGAACTGAATAAGTAATTTGAGTATGTAAAAAGGGACAACATAAAAAGGTAGAGTCTGTAGTGCAGTGATACTCGTTGGAATAATTCGATCATAATAGCGACGACGAATTGCCAAAGAAGCATTTTTTCTCAATTCTTTAGATAAGCTCTGCTGGTTAATACAGTAAGCCTTTTTGGCTTCTGGATGTGTCTTGGAATAGTCTTTTAAGAATTGAGACATGCTTTGGCGGAGCAAAATCACTTGCCGTCTTACTTCAAAATGATCTTTTTTCTTTTTGGCTTGGGCAATAACACTGGTGTCATGGTAGCGGAAATAATTTAAACACTCATGCGTAAAGAAGATGTCACCTTGCGATACGATTTTTGCCCAAATTTCCCAATCACCAATAAAGCGTAGACTTGGATTAGCTCCACCTACATCGAAATAAGTCTGTTTTTTAAAAATGACACCACTGGCATTTGGAATGGTGTTTTGAGCATTTAAAAATCTTTCGATATATTCGAGACCATTCATTTCAAAATCATTTTCAAATAATTTTGAATCAACTTGATCAGTAAAATCTTTCCATGAACCCGTGACTTCACCTTGTGCATTCATTCGATGAGATTGGCTGTAGGCAAGAACAAGCTTAGGATTTTTTTCAAAATGAGGGACTAATTTTTCCAAAAATTGTAAGTCGGCAACATCATCAGACTCTGCAATCCAGATCAGATCGCCTTTTGCTAGATGCATGCCTTTGTTCCATTGGCAAAATGTTGAGCCTGAATTTTGTTCATTGATGATGCAATGTGAAACTTTCGGATGGCTTTTGTATTTCGCTAAAATTTCGGCACTATGATCGGGTGATAGATCATCTAAAAGAATCACTTCAAATTGCGAATAGCTTTGGTTAAGAATGCTCTCAATTCTGTCTTCTAAATATTGGTCATGGTTATAACTTGGAACAATAACACTAACAAACACGTGAGGGTGGCCTATACAAAATTAAAAAAGCTAAAACTTAAGCTTGAAGCAATAAGTCAACGACGGTCTCTATCCTATTTTTATAAGTATGACTCTGTTGAACTTTATACATGGCTGCTTCAGCGCTGATTATTGGATCTTTTAACTTCAATTGCAATTCTTGCGGATTCTCAAATGAAATAATTTCATTTTTGATATCAAAAGCATAGTTTAGATCTTCAACATACTCGCTTACCAAAATACAACCACAAGCCGGAGCTTCGAAACAACGCATATTCATACCTTGACGAATATTTTTCTTGTTAATGACATTCAAGATGTAACGATGCGTTCTGTAGAGTTCGGCAACTTCAGTCAAAGGAATATTGTGAGGGTGAACAATACTGTTTGATTTGCTGAGTTTATCCCATCCTTTCCCATAGACAGTGAGGGGAAGGGGAATCTGTTCAATGAGCTCTTGTCGATCAGGCGACCATGCGCCTACAAATAAAAGACGATCATCTTTTTGTTCATTGCTAGAAAAGAAGACATTTGGATTATAAGCAAGAGGCAGATAAATGGCATGATTTAGTCCCATTGCTCTCGCATCTTCGATAAAGCTAGAATCGGTAAAGCAATATAAATCAATGACGTCTTTAGATTTTAATAAGCGTTCATCAAAAAAGTCACCAATCCAATGTGCTTTTTTGCATGGAAAGTCTGCCAAAACTTGCAGTAAATGATCATTAAAATAAAAAAGATCGGCAATGAGAATCAAATCTGGCTGAAACGTTTGCAGTTTCTTTTTGAGTAAATTTGCCGTATATATATCTTTGTTTGGTAATAGCTTTTTCAGAAACCGATCGGTGGTATTGTTATGATTTAAGGCAAAGCCTTGGATTTCATAATCAGGGCTTTGATGGGCAGCAGCAAGAATATTTTCGTACCACTGCAAAATACCGCTGCGTTTACCAATGATGAGCAGTTTCTTTTGCATTACTTTTTATCCGCATTACCTTTGAGCACCATATAAATCAGTGCAACAAAGATAAGTAATGCACCGACTAAACTGCTTACACAGAAATAAAGAATACGTTGGTTCGTCGTGAGGTTAAATAATTCATTCGCAAGGATGTAGCGCATGAAAAACCATTGTGCGAGGGAGAATACAATCACGACTAAAGCATGTCGTCGTACATCTGGGCGCATAGCCATAAAGCTGACCTCTAAATTAAAAGCTCCTTATTATGCCACTGACCAGCTTATTCGCAAAGCATAGCTTAGGTAAGTCGAATATATATCTTATTTCTAATAAAAAACCCTGCAATTGCAGGGTTTTTTATTAAAGAGCAATTAAGCTTCTTTCTTTTGTTGTTCACGTAAGCGGATGCCCAAGTCACGAAGCTGGTTTGCTTCAACAGGTGCTGGTGCTTGAGTCAATGGACATTCAGCTGTCTTGGTTTTCGGGAAGGCAATTACATCACGAATAGACGATGCACCTGTCATTAACATCACCAAACGGTCTAAACCAAATGCTAAACCACCGTGCGGAGGCGCACCGTATTTTAACGCATTTAGTAAGAAGCTGAATTTCTCTTCGGCTTCTTCTTCTTCAATGCCTAAAGCCTCAAAAATCGCTTTTTGCATTTCTAAAGTATAAATACGAAGTGAACCACCACCAATTTCAGTACCGTTCAATACCATATCATAAGCAACAGATAATGCTTCACCTGGATTGTTCTTCACTTCCTCAACACTTGATTTAGGCAGCGTGAATGGGTGGTGAACAGAGGTCCATTTGCCATCATCTGTTTCTTCGAACATTGGGAAATCAACCACCCAAAGCGGAGCCCACTCACATGTCGCAAGATTCAAGTCATGACCAATTTTCACACGAAGTGCACCCATTGCATCATTGACGACTTTCGCTTTATCCGCACCGAAGAATACGATGTCACCATTTTCAGCACCAACACGTTTCAACAGATCCAGCACGATTGGCTCAATGAATTTCACGATTGGAGATTGAAGGCCTTCAATACCTTTTTCAAGTTCGTTGACCTTGATATAAGCCAAGCCTTTTGCACCGTAGATGCCAACAAACTTGGTATATTCATCAATTGCGCTACGTGGAAGTGAGCCTGCGCCTGGGACGCGAAGTGCGACAATACGGCCTTTCGGATCTTTTGCAGGACCTGCGAATACCTTGAACTCAACGTCTTGCATTAAATCTGCAACGTCAACGAGTTTCAAGGGAATACGCAAGTCTGGTTTATCAGACGCGTAGTCACGCATTGCCTCGCTATACGGCATACGTTGGAATTTGTCGAATTTGATGCCCAGAAGTTCGTCGAACATCTTAACAGTCATACCTTCCATCAAATCCATGATGTCATCGTCACTCATGAACGATGTTTCAATATCGATTTGAGTAAATTCAGGCTGGCGGTCTGCACGCAAGTCTTCATCACGGAAACATTTTGCAATTTGGTAGTAACGGTCAATACCGCCCACCATCAATAACTGTTTGAATAGCTGTGGAGATTGTGGCAAGGCATAGAAGCTGCCATTTGAAACACGGCTTGGTACCAGGTAATCACGTGCACCTTCAGGCGTTGCACGAGTTAAAATTGGAGTTTCAACATCAAGAAAGCCATTCTCATCAAGATAATTACGGATCAGATTGGTAACTTTAGAACGGAAACGTAAACGGTCCAGCATCTCCGGACGGCGAATGTCTAAAAAGCGGTATTTCAAACGAATTTCTTCAGAGATATTCGTATTTTCATCATTCAACGGGAATGGAGGTGTTTCAGACTGAGCCAAAACTTCAATTTCTTTACCTAATACTTCAATCTGGCCACTGATCATATTGGCATTTTCTGTACCCGCATAGCGGCGACGTACACGACCAGTAATTTTCAATACATATTCAGAACGAGCTTTGTCCGCTGTTGCAAACGCTTCAGGTGTATCTGGGTCAATAACCACTTGAACTAGACCGTCGCGGTCTCGCATATCAAGGAAGATCACACCACCGTGGTCACGGCGACGGTGTACCCAGCCACACAGAGTTACGGTTTGGTCAATTTGAGCTTCGGTTAAAGAACCGCAGTAATGAGTTCGCATCATAGCGTCTAAAATCCAACTATATGGGTTAGTGAAAGCGTATACGTAAACAGCGTACCGCCTTAAGGTAATGGGAGATTATGCCTCTTAGAAGATTCTGTCACAAGAACTAGATCAAAAAACCCTGATAAATTGTGCTTATAGCTTTTAAGAGAAATATCTTGGATCGGTTCTGGTCAGATTAGTAATATTTAAGAGAAAAAATATGACTAATCCATAAGATGTTGCCGATCTATAATTAAAAACAGGATACATCCCAAGCTGAAAATAGCCAGTGAGGCCTGACTGAACTCGTTAATAGATTTACCAGTAAAAAAATAAAGCTCAGATGAGATTAACTCTGGCTTGAAATAGCTCAGGTAGTCATAAACAGACCATGCACCAGCTAGGAATGCCAAACCAAATAATATCCAAAAATAATTTTTAATTTTAGAAGACACTTTCAAGTGCTGCCGATAATGCAGGTAATAACGCCAGGAAAACCAAAACAGAACAGGTAATGCCAATATTGAAGTACCAATCTGCAACACTAGATGGACAGGATAAGTATTACCAAAAAGAGTTATGTCCTGACTTAAAAAATTATAGAAGGCAAAAGTTCTGTAGTCAGCATGAGTTAGCCCGTCCCAAAGGATATGCGTTGCTGTGCCCAGTAAAATGGCAATACTACAGCTTACTAAAAAAATAAGCGCTTGCAGAGGGCTATGAATATTTAGAGGTTTCTGGATACCTAAAAAACGGTATAACGCAGGCCGGTAAATCAGATACCAAACCAGCGTGAAAGCTAGGCCAATCCATAAATTAGGATGCAGTATTGAGGCCCACTGGTGAGTATAACCTGCAGCATCTGCAACAAATAAACGGATCAGGTCAGGCACCATGCAGCCAATGGTTAATGCAGCCAGAGGCAGGCGGTTACCACTAAGTTTTGCTAGTGGTGGCGCCAAAACTGCATGAGAGAGCGTAAAAGGCATGAAAACTGATAAAGACTAAAAATAATGAACCACAGTTTACTTAAAACTTTTTATTAGAATGTTTTTTATTGCAAAAATAGTGAAATGTTATAATATAACATTTTATTAAAAGTACACTTGAGTCAACAAGATGCAGTTTTCTAAGAACTTTCTAACTTTATCGATTATGGCGGTGGTTTCTCCGGTAATTTTTGCTGAAGAAAATAGCTCTGTTCAGCAGCTGGAAACAATACAGGTAACAGCTCATCCGCTGGTACAAAGCGCTGTAGATTACGTGGCGGCAGATAATATTATTGAAAAAGAGCAACTGATCCAGGGCGGTACAACAATTGGTGAAGCTTTAAGTGATCAGGTGGGGGTATATTCCAACCAGTTCGGACCCGGTGCTAGCCGCCCTGTAATTCGCGGGCAGGAGGGGGCACGAGTGAAGGTACTGCAAAATGCCTCAGAAACCATGGATGTCTCCACCTTGTCGCCTGATCATGCTGTTATGGTTGACCCTGCGCTTGCCAAGCAGGTAGAGATTGTGCGTGGGCCATCTACCTTGCTGTATGGTGCCGGTACAGTGGGAGGGCTGGTTAATGTTACAGATAGTAAAATTCCGACACGCATACCTGATAATGGTTATGAAGGTCGTGCAGGGCTGCGTTACAACAGTGGTAATGATGAGAAGCTTGAAACAGCAGGTGTGACATTAGCTTTGGGAGAACAGGTGGCACTTCGGGTTGAAGGGCTAAAACGTGATGCCAACAATTATATTGCGCCAGACTATTATCATGAGCATAGCCACGGCGACCACAGCCATCTGGTAAAAGAACGCAGGGTTGATAATACCTTCGCACAATCCGATACAGCCAGCGTCGGACTTTCCTGGATTCATGATCGCGGGTTTACCGGCCTTTCCTATACGAACCGCCAGGACCAGTATGGTTTACCTGGACATAGTCATGAATATGAAAGCTGTGAAGCCTATTTATCCGGTAGGCCTCATCTACATTGTGGTGATGAACATCATCATGATGAAGAGGGACATGAACACGAGCACAGTCATGAAAAGGATCATGATCATGCCGGTCCTTGGGTTGATTTGAAGTCTGAACGCTATGATTTTAGAACCGAGCTGGATGATCCTTTTGCCGGATTTAAAAAATTACGTGCTCAAGCCAGCTATACCGACTATAAACATGATGAAATTGAAGAGGGTGAAGCAGCTACCACATTTAAAAGTACGGGTTATGATGCGCGTCTGGAAATGGTGCATCAGCCGGTCGCAGCATGGGAAGGCGTCATCGGTACGCAATTTGGTCGTCAGAAGCTGAATATTACTGGTGAAGAATCTTTATTTGCCGGGCCAACCACAACAGATAAGTGGAGCCTGTTTGCTTTAGAACACACCCAGTGGAATGATGTACATTTTGAGCTGGCAGCGCGTTTTGATCAGCAAAAGATTGAGATTGATTCACCACAAAAAAATTATGATGATCATGCCTTTTCTTATTCAGGCGCTGCTAACTGGGAATTCTTGCCTGATTATAAACTGTCACTGGTTGCCTCGCATCAGGAGCGTTTACCTCTGGCTCAGGAACTTTATGCCAAAGGCAAGCATTTGGCCACCAATACCTATGAAATCGGTAATGAGAATCTGAACATAGAAAAATCAAATAACATCGAACTGGGTTTTCATTATGAGGGCGACAAGCTGAATTATCATGTTCATGCTTACCATAACTGGTTTGATGACTATATTTATGCTCAGACACTGGACCGCTTCGAAAACTTCCGCCTGGTTGAATATACACAAGATAAAGCACGTTTTTATGGTGCTGAAGGTGAAGTGTCCTATCAGCTGTCGCCACGCTATAAAGCCAGTCTATTTGGTGATTATGTTCGTGGCAAGATCGAAACAGAAGGTAATGCACCACGGATTCCGGGCGGACGTCTAGGTAGCAAGATTGATGCGGACTTTGGTCATGGTTTCTCTGGTATGGCTGAGTATTACCATGTCTTTACCCAAGACAAAATTGCTGCGTATGAAACTGAAACAGAAGGCTATAATATGGTCAATCTGGGCTTGGCCTATTCGGCACGAGCGACAGATAAAACCGATTACCGCATCTATGTGAAAGCCAATAATCTGCTGGATGAAACGGTTTATAACCACGCTTCTTTCCTTTCAAATATTCCACAGGTTGGCCGTAACTTTACTGTCGGGCTGGATTTTAACTTTTAAATAAAAGGCTTGAGCTATTTAAATAAAAATGGCTCACGAAAAAGCTCTTGAAAAATCAGCTGATAAAACCTAGCCTGAACCGATTGGGTTAGGTTTTATCATATGCGTATCTTTCATCGAATTCATCATAAACTGAACTGGTCAGGCCGCCGTTATATCGCTACGATTATAGCCTTAATGGCTGTAGGGTACTTCGCTTCAGCCATTTATCATATTTATAAACCTCTACCAGAAGGACTGGACTTCGAAGGCCGGTTGCGCCATGCCAATATTAAGTTTCTTGCCGATGAAACCTATATTGATATTCAGGGACGGCAGCAGGCGGACCAGCAGATATTCAATGAAATGCTGAAACTGATTCAGGAAGCCCGCACGACCATTGTGCTGGATATGTTTTTATATAATCCCGAAATTGGTGCCGCCAAGACTACGCACCGTCCTCTCACCCAAGAACTCACCAATGCGCTGATCAGTAAGCGCCGACAAATTCCGGGTATTGATATTACCGTGATTACTGACCCGATAAATTCAGTCTATGGGGGAATTGCGCCTGAACATTACCGACAATTGCGTAAAAGTGGTATTGAGGTTATAGAAACTGACTTAACACCATTGCGGGCTTCTAATCCATTATGGTCAGGTTTCTGGTATATCTGTTGTCAGGGATTAGGGAATAATCCAGAGAAAGGCTGGCTTCCCAACCCGTTCGGGCAGGAAAAGGTAACTTTACGCAGCTATTTGCATCTCATTAATTTTAAAGCCAATCATCGTAAAACACTGGTGGTTGACACTGAAGCTGGCTGGAAAGCACTGGTTACTTCAGCCAATCCGCATGATGGCAGTTCACGTCACTCCAACATTGGACTGGTCGTAACAGGCAATACTGCTATGGATGTGCTGAAAACTGAGCAGGCTGTAGCCGGAATGTCTCAAGGAGAAGCGCCAGTTGTAGTAGTCGGTGAGTTTGAAGAGGATTCAAATTATCCTCAGGTTCAAGTTCTTACAGAAGAAGCAATTTACCGGAAAGCTCTGGATTTAATCAATTCTGCCAAGGCTAATGAACAGATTGATCTGGCCATGTTCTACCTTTCGGAACGGCATATTATTAAGGCATTAATTGCTGCCCATGAGCGGAGGGTAAAATTGCGGATACTACTTGATCCGAATAAAGATGCTTTTGGCCGCCAGAAAAATGGTATACCTAACCGTCAAGTAGCAATGGAGCTGCATCAGGTGGGGATTCCTTTACGCTGGTGTAATACCCAAGGCGAGCAATGTCATAGCAAAATACTGTTGAAACGTGGTGAGAATCAAAGTGAAATAATTGCCGGCTCTGCTAACTTTACTGCAAGAAATTTGAAAAATTATAATCTGGAAACAGATTTAAGAGTAGTTGGTCAGCCGCAAGCACAGGTTTTTGTTGATGCTCAACGCTATTTTGATACAGCTTGGTCTAATCTGAATGGACGGTCTATGAGCGTGCCTTATTCTCAATATGCTGATCACTCAAAATTAAAATACTGGACATATCGTTTTATGGAGTGGAGTGGTATATCCACTTTTTAGAATATTCTAAGAAGGGCAGGAGGTTTATATAATCTCGTGCCCGATAAAATAATCAGTGAGTGGGGGGGATCAACTGATCAAGTTCGGCAGGTGTCAAATTCTCCAGTTCACTCAGGTCAGTTTTAATATGCCACTGACTTTCATCATCCACTGGATTCGGCAAGCGGGCTTCTAGCCAGTCACAAACCACATCAGGCGGAAAATCTACATGATTACATTGAATTACCCAAGCGAGAAAGTCCTTGGCTGCTCCATTCATGTAAGGTGGAGGTGAAACGGGTAAAAACTGTGTGGGCAGGCGTTCATTGGTCGATAGATAATTCAAAACATGGCCCAGTTCCTGTACGGTTTGCCAAGCTAGCGGGTGTTCAATATCGATGTAAAATTTGAACCACCAGGCATGTTCACCATCATTTCCATGTGCTGCAATTCGCTGTTCCTGTACACATGGAACCCTACTGAAAAATTGATAGAGCCGTTCAAAGCTTAAGTCAGACACAGACCTGTTTCCCATAGCAAAACAAAAACGCATCTTAGCATATTTTTGCTTTTACCCGATTTCAGCTAGTTCTTTCAGTTTGGAGCATAAGATTTTTAAAAAATGTTTATTTTTTATTCATGTTTTAGGGCTAAGATAGAAATATATGGATCTGGAGTACTGCCATGCATAACTTATTGCGTCTAGCTGTCCTTGGCAGCCTGTGTCTGGGAATGGCATTATCTGTTTTTGCTGACAGCAGTAACCGCTGGGGAAATTATCGCGGTGTAGAGCGCCCTGTCAAGCCATTGCCTCCGCCACAGTACCGTCCGCCTCATCAAAGACCTCCACAATGGGGCACAGGTCCACATCGGCCTTATCCTCAATATTCTTATCCACAGCAGAGAGGGCCTTATATTGAGTACCGTTATGAGCTACCGAGACACTATGAATACAGTAATCAGCGACAGGTGATCTTGAATAGTCAATTTCCAACTCAGTATCAGGGAAGCCAATATACTATTGATGAGGGAAGTGAGCCGAAATTACCTGCTCCACCAAGAGGTTACCGCTGGGTGCTATCCTCTGGTTACTATCAGCTGGTTCCAGTTCAATAACTGTGTATAAATTCAGAGACCAGTAGTTTTTATGAGTATTAAATAGAGATAAGTAATTCAAGTGCTTATTTTGATAACTTTAATAAAAGATAAATCTATTTATAATGAAATAGCTTAAATTAACAAAAAGAAGCAAGCTCTTCATCGGCACAAAAGAAATTCGGTTTAAAATTTGATTATCTCTAAATTACAATAAATGTTGAGTTCAATTATGCAAAGTAATAACCCTGTATTAACCCGGGTTGAAACCTATAGTGATTTCAACCGGCCTATGACCATCCGTGGCGCAATTCAAAAATCAGTGATGCTGACTGTTGTATCTGCTGTAGTCGGTATTGCGCTGTTCTTTTACTGCGCTATGACTGCCAATGCCAACCTAGCCTATTCAGCAGCCTTGGTCGGTATGTTCGGGGGGCTGATTCTGGCATTGGTGACAACGTTTAAGCCTAATACTGCTCCCACACTGGCCGTTCCTTATGCTTTATTTGAAGGTGCTTTCTTGGGTGGTATTTCTTTTGTATTTCAACTGAAATACCCAGGCGCACCACTTCAGGCCTTACTGGCTACCTTTGTGACTACACTGGTCATGTTTGCCCTGTACCGTATGCAGATTATCCGTGCGACTGAAAAATTTAAAGCAGTGGTGATGTCTGCAACCTTGGCGCTGTGTATTGTCTTCGTCATTCAGCTCATCATGCAGTTTGCCTTTGGCTCGGCCATTCCTTACCTGTTTGAGAGTAACTGGCTAGGTATTGGTTTCGCCGTATTTGTTGCAGTCATTGCTTCATTAAACCTGATTCTGGATTTTGACCTGATTGAGACAGCCGCAGCCCAAGGTGCACCAAAATCCATGGAATGGCTGTGTGGTATTGCCTTACTGGCTACTCTAGTCTGGATGTATATATCATTCCTGCGTTTGATCGGTCTGTTATCGAATGACTGATCTTCTCTATAAAATTTGCAAAAATTGCCTCATGTATTGAGGCAATTTTTTATAAAAAGAAAAAATATAAAAAAAGGTGCTTTATGCAATTTCACAATTATTCAAGACTTGGCATTATGCAGACAAATTATTTAAAGTGAGAATCCCATGGCACAAGGATTATTGGCAGGTAAACGCTTTTTAATTGCGGGTATTGCGAGTAAGTTATCGATTGCATTTGGTATTGCACAGGCACTGCATCGTGAAGGGGCTGAGCTGGCTTTTACCTATCCGAATGAAAAATTAAAAAAACGTGTGGATGATTTTGCTGAACAGTTCGGTTCTCAACTGGTATTTCCTTGTGATGTGGCGAATGATGCTGAAATCGAAACAGCCTTTACCGAGCTGGCAAAGCACTGGGATGGTCTGGATGGTTTAGTGCATTCAATTGGCTTTGCTCCGGCACATACACTCGATGGCGATTTTACCGAGGTTACAGACCGTGAAGGTTTCGGTATTGCACATGACATTAGTGCTTACAGCCTGATTGCCATGGCACGTGCTGCCAAGCCTTTACTGCAGGCACGTCAGGGCTGTGTACTCACGCTAACCTACCAAGGTTCAGAGCGCGTGATGCCTAACTATAATGTCATGGGTATGGCTAAAGCCTCATTAGAGGCTGGTATTCGTTACTTGGCATCAAGCATGGGTCCTAAAGGTATTCGTGTCAATGCCATTTCTGCCGGTCCAATCCGTACACTGGCAGCTTCCGGAATTAAATCTTTCCGTAAAATGCTAGATGCTAATGAACGTGTTGCGCCATTACGCCGTAATGTCACTATTGAAGAAGTCGGAAATGCGGCTTTATTCCTGTGTTCTCCATGGGCATCTGGTATCACTGGCGAAATCCTGTATGTTGATTCTGGTTTTAATACAGTTGGCATGAGCCAGGCTTTACTAGAAACTGAATAAAAAATATTCACTTAAAAACGGCCATTACAGGCCGTTTTTATTTTTATAGTCCTATTTTCATTAAATCTAAAAAGGGCTAGTCTTAAGTTCTTAAGGGCGTTTATAAAAGTAAGTTTTTCTAGAATCGAACGGGCTGATGAAATAAAAATTTATGGCTAAGTTTAAATACTGAATAATATATAAATACTTGAGAAATTAAAAACTGATTATTAACGAAATTCAAAACAACAGGTATTAAGCAGTAAAAAAGCCCAACAATGAGCTTTTTTAAAGTTTTTCTCTGTTTAAGGAAGCTGTTGAATGGGACTGCCGCCTAAAGCCTGCATTAAGGTAACATAAGCATTATATTGGTTCTGTTTAGCCTGAACCAAGGCAATACGAGCATTACGAGTAGTTTCTTGAGCATCCAGATAGTTGCTTAAAGCCACAGCACCATTGCGATAACGTACCTCATATAAACGTTCAGTCCGTTCCGCCAAAGCCAGATTCTGTTCCTGATAGCGAACCTGTTTATCCAGTTCAGTCCGGGCTGAGAGTGCATTTTCTACATCAGCGAAAGCTTGATAAAGAGTCTGTCGATAGTTCAAGATACTTTTTTCATAATCCAGTTCACTGATAGCTAAATCACGCTTCATATCATTCCACTGCAAAAAAGGCAGGCTTAAATTCGCTCCCAGCGTTAGCGCAGGATTTTGTAAAAGCTGGGTCAGGGAAGTACTGGTTGAACCCAGATTTCCAGTCAGGCTGATTGAAGGATAATAGCTGGCTCGAGTTGCATCTTTGGTTGCCAATGCCTGACGTAAACGTAACTCGGCAGCGCGTAAATCTGGGCGACGCGCTAAAATTTCTGCAGGTAGACCCGCGCCAAGAACAGGCAGGCGGATGACAGGCAAGCGCTGCGGTTCCTGAATATTTAACTGCTGTACCGGAATCTGTAGAAGTATAGCGAGTGCAGTGCGTGTCTCCACCAGCTGTTGTTGTAACTGGCTCAAACTGGCCCGCTGACTTTGTACAGCCTGTTCTGCCTGGGCTACTTCCAGTCCAGATACAGCACCTGCACGGTATTGTACCCGGACCAGATCTAAAAGCTTTTGTGAGCTTTGCAGGTTCTGGTTCTGTACAACCAGGCGCTCATTCAGATAGCCTAACTGCCAGTAAAGATTTGCTGTGTTACCAATCAGACTTTGGGCAGTAGCCTGTAAATCCTCAGCCGTTGCTGCGGCTTCCCAGCGTGCAGCTTCAGTCTGCCGGTCTAAGCGACCAAACAGATCCACTTCATAACTCACTCCACTGCTGAGTGATACCCCCTGCGACTGGTCATCGCCTGAATTCAGATCAATCCGATGTCCTGTCGAGACACCCGCATTTACCCGGGGTAACTCGGCATTACGTGCCAGCTCGGCACGTAAACGCGCCTGACGTAGAGTTAGTCCCGCGACAGCTAAATCTGTGTTGCTGGCTAAAACCTGATTTACCAGAGTGTTTAACTGCTGGTCTCCAAACAGTGTCCACCATTGATCTGCATAAACATTGGCATGAATTTGCTTGCCATTTACCGGGCTGTTCTGAAAGCTGCCCGGAATTTGTATATTTGGCTGCTCATATGGTGTTTTTACCATTGCCGCACAGCCGACCAGAGAACTTGTCAGAAAAAGTGCGGCAGCAAGTTTAGTCAACTGCAAAGACATGAAATTCTCCTTATTCTCTTGAAAGGGCGGCAACAGGATCAAGCTGTGCAGCATTACGTGCCGGTAAAAATCCAAATACAATACCAATCATGCTGGAGCAGACAAAGGCTGCAATCATGGAGGTGGTGGAGTAAGCCATCTGGAAAGACCCGTTAGAGAGCTTGGTAACCAGCTGGCCTAAACCGAGGGAAAGCAAAACGCCCAGAATCCCGCCCAGAATACAGACCAGTATGGCTTCAATCAGGAACTGTTGCAGAATATCACTCTGGCGTGCTCCTACCGCCATCCGTACCCCGATTTCCTGGGTACGTTCGGTGACTGAAACCAGCATAATATTCATAACCCCTATTCCGCCCACGACCAGAGAGATTACTGCAATTGCAGACACCAGCAGGGTCATGGTTTTGGTTGTATTCTCAATGGTTTCGCGGATGCTATCCGAGTTCTGACTATAAACGTCCTGAGCACCATGACGCTGTTCCAGTAAAGATAGAATGGCATTTTCAGCGGCCGAACTGGAATATTCATCTTTTACCCGTACAATAATACTACGTACATTGGACTGACCCAGCATCCGGCTCATTACAGTAGAGTAGGGCAGGTATACATTCAAACTGTCGGAACCAAACATACCGGCATTGGCTTCGACTACACCAATCACTCGACTTGGTACGCTTCCGAGCAAAATGACCTGTCCAATCGGATCGGAACCAACTGCAAACAGGGTCTTTTGAGTATTACTATCAATGACCACATCCTGCGAGCGTTCATTAATAGCAAATTTGTCAAATGCCTGCCCTGCAGTGAAATTTAAACCGCGCACATCAAAGAACTGATCACTGACTCCATTTACAGTAATCGAAGCCTCAGTATCCTTAAAACGGCCAGTGACACTGTTATTGACTGTCGGAGAAACACCCTGGACATAAGGCTGATCTGCTAATGCATCGGCATCAGCCGGAATCAGGGTTTTTACCTGAGAAGAGCGCGAATTATCGCCAAATCCACGACCCTGATAGATGGTAATAGTGTTGGTACCCAGACTGCTGATATTTTCCAAGATCTGTTTTTGTGAACCATTACCGAGTGCTACCACTGAAACTACCGAAGCAATCCCGATAATAATACCCAGCATAGTCAGAAAGGTCCGCATCCGGTGCGCATTCATGGCCAGTAAGGCCATACGAAATGCTTCACCTAAACGGTCCAAGGCCGAGCGCCAAGATGAAATTTTTGCTTGTGGTTCTTTTACTAAGGTTTGTACTGGCTCTAGCGCTGCTTCATTTTCCTGATATTCCGGTATGTTTGGCCGGTCATCAATAATCTGTCCATCACTGATTTCGATAATTCGTGTGGCATTTTTGGCAACATTAATATCGTGTGTTACCAGAATAATCGTATGGCCTTTGGCATTCAGTTCACGCAAAATGCGCATTACTTCTACACCACTATGCTTATCTAGCGCGCCAGTTGGTTCGTCAGCCAAGATGACATCACCGCCATTCATGAGCGCACGGGCAATTGAAACACGCTGTTGCTGTCCGCCAGATAACTGGCTTGGACGGTTTTGGGTCTTATCTCCTAAGCCTAAATCTGTCAGTAATTTCTGTGCGCGTTCATGCCGTTCAGTGCTGTCTGCACCTGCATAAATTGCTGGAACTTCTACATTCCCTGCTGCACTCAAATCACCCAGCAGATGGTAGCGCTGAAAAATAAAGCCAAAATACTCACGGCGCAACTGAGCCAGCTCATCTGGTTCCAGTTTACGGGTTTCTTTACCATTGACCTTGTAACTACCCTGTGTGGGCTTGTCCAGACATCCCAGAATATTCATCAAGGTCGACTTGCCGGAACCGGACTGACCAATAATAGCCACCAGTTCACCTGGATAAATTTTTAGATCAATGCCTTTAAGAATCTGGACAGTGCCTTCACCCGCCGGAAATTCACGAGTGAGCTGGCTGACCTCCAGTAAAGGTTGCTGCTGATTCTGACTCATGCTTACATTCTCATTGGGCCGCCACGATTACTGCGTTTGGCATTTTCATTCGAGTTATCGGAACCATCTGCAATGATGACCTGATCACCCTGTTTGAGCCCTGCAATAATTTCTGCAGTGACTCGGTTATTCAGACCCACCAGTACCTGTTGTGGACGGCTACTACCATCAGCTTGTAATATCCTGACACTCGAGAGTTTGGCCTTACCTTGTGCCACCAGTTGACGCTGCTCGGCAGTCAGGTTAAGACGTTGCGGGCGGTTCGGGTTTGCAGATTTACTATCAGTATTTCTATCTGGGCGTTTATCACCGCCTGCTGCGCTACTGCCTTCACCACGTGTACGTTGTGGACGGTTGGCAGTTGTAAGGGCAGAAGCCGGTACAGTTAACACGTTATTGGCTTCTGCCAGAATAATGTAGACCTGTGCAGTCATATCAATACGCAGCTTGCCATCTTCATTGGGCACATCAAATAGTGCGTTATAGTACACCGCAGTACTGGATGAGCTTGAAGTATTATTGGTAGTTTCTGAATTGATTGAGGTTGGCGCAGGCTCAACCTGACGCAGGCTGGCATAGTGTTTAGTTTCACTATCACCTAGTGTCGTAAAATAGACTTTTTGGCCAGGCTCTACTTTCATTACATCAGCTTCAGAAATTTCAGCCTTGATAGTCATATTGTCGAGTTTTGCCAGCTTAACAATGGTAGGTGCACTCTGGTTTGCGTTTACGGTCTGACCTTCTTCAGTCACGATCGCAACGACAGTACCATCCATTGGTGCTACAATGCGGGTATAGCCTAAATCTTCACGCGCAGTAGCTAAGGTTAAACGCGACTGTTCAATCTGGGCATTAATTGCTGCAATTTCTGCCTGAGCAGTACGATAACTGGCGAGAGCAGATTCATATTCAGCACGTGAGGTAGCATCCTGTGCGTACATGTTCCGCTGGCGCTGGTACTCAGCTTCAACTTTAGCCAGATTGGCCTGTCTGACCGCCAGCTGCGCCTGCTGGTTTTTGATATTCGCCTCAGCAGTCTTAACTTCATTTTCTTGACGAATCGAATCAATCTGTGCAATCAGCTGGCCTTGCTTTACCTGATCTCCCAGTTTCACATTCATTTTTTTGACCTGACCAGAAACCTGGGCCCCGACATTAACCATTTGAGTCGCTTCCAGGATACCTGTTGCCAGTACCGAATCTTCAATATTGCCGCGTGTGACCTCAGCGGTAATATATTGCGGCTGTTCAGGTTCCGGCTTCAGAAAATACCAGGCAAGGGCTGCAATTATGGCAATACTGACTGCGATGATAATCGCTTTGGTTGGCTTTATTTTTCGCATGATGATTCAGGTTAAGGGAAAAAATTTGTTTAAGTATAAGAATAAAATGAGGATAAATATTGAATTTTTTTAAATATCTGATAATGAGTTACATTTACTCAACTGTTTTAATCAGGCTGAGTATTCAAATAGGCTAACACCGCATAGTTCGGCAATTGCCTGCTGACAGAGATGCTCGGCATTTTCTTCACTCATGCCCTTAATTGCAGCATCAATGTGCAACAGCAAACCCGGCCAGGTTAAAAACTGTCTCGGATTAAGACGGCGTAAAGCCTGCTGGTAACTGGAGATTTTAGTCTTCCAGATGCCCAGTTGCAGTGCATTCTGTGGTTGCTCAAATAACTGCATCAATAGCCGCATTTCACGGCTAATAGTCCAGAGTATTAGGCTCATGGGTTCACCTGAGGCCAGCAGATACTGGAAAATACGGATTGACTGTGCCAGATTGCCAGCTAACAAAGCATCGCTCAGATCATAGGTGCTATAACGTGACTGGTCCTGTAAACAGGCATATAAATGTTCAGTGAGAATTAACCGCTGTTCGGGAAACGTATCACTAACACGCATCAGGCTGTTTTTTGCAGCAAGCAGATTATGTTCATGGTGCTGCATGAGCCACTGCCAGGCTTCCTGATCCAGCTGGATACCTAGCTTTTCTGCCTCAATACTTAAAATCTGCTGGCGTTCCTTAGGATAATTCGCCACTAGTGGCACCACTACACCATTTGCCTCAACTACTTGAAAAAAGGCAGATTTGAGACTGCTACTGTCCTGCTTTGGCATCACCACTAACAGTAGGTTAGACTCATTATGCTGGATATAGTTTTTCAGCTGCTTGAGGGCGCCAGCATCTGGTTTGATATTGCCGTGTACTTCAACGGCAAGATGCTGTGAAAATAATGACAGGCTATTAAGTGCGTTAAAGACATGCTTCCAGTCAGAAACACTGGAAATATCATAACGCTGCCGTTCAGTTTCCTGTACCTGCCATGACTGGCGAAATGCATCAAGCAGGTTCTGTTCCAGTAATGGTTCCTGCCCGTGCAGGATCCACGTACCGCGAGCATCCGTGACACGTTTTAAAGCTTGGAGGTAATCAATTTTCATAAACTGTATTTACAGGCTGTCAGGATACATTCTGTATACGCGGCAAGCGGTTAGAGCTGATCTGGCGACTGATTTGCTGGACAATATCATCAATTAGTAGCCGCTGTAAATAGCCTTCTTCCTGATTATCTGTATTTACAGTTTCCACATCATACTGGTAGCTGCGTGATGCAGTAAGGGTACGTGGTTCGGTGACCGGATTACCCTGATGATCTTCAATCTGGATGGTGACAGTCAGACGCAGTAAAACCTCCGTGAGCTTACCATTAAGCAGTTGGCGTCTTGGTGTATATTCTACTACCCGAAGTACATAAGCATTTGGTGAATTGGTCAGCTGAATGCCTGCGGCAGTCAGATAAATACTTAACTGACTCTGTAGCTCTTCAGCATTTGCAGGCAAGACAAGACTTAATTTTTGATAGGCCAGAGGCATTGCTGTAGGTTCTGTTCCTTTGAGATGAAACCCACAGCCAACCAGGCCTGCACTTAAGCCTAAAGTTAAAACAATTGCTGCTAAACGTTGGGCCAGGTGCATGCCATTTCCCCTTTGCTATATATTTAATTAAACGACCAAGTTAACCAGTTTGTTTGGCACAACAATTTCTTTTTTGGTTGGTCCTGTCAGGAACTGCTGGATATCTGGCAGGGCTTTGGCCTGAGCCAACAGTTCCTCTTTAGAAATATCGACAGCAACTTCAAGTTTGCCACGAAGTTTACCGTTTACTTGTACCACAATAGTCTGCGTATTACGAGCCAATGCAGACTCATCCACAACAGGGAACAGTGCAGCGGTTAAATCACTTCCAAACTTGGCCAGTAATGTCTGACTTAAGTGTGGCGCGAAAGGAGCAAGCAATGTAAGCAGTGCCATGATAGATTCACGTGCAACTGCCACATCATTATCATCTTTTGCCTCAAACCTGTTATTGGCATTCAACAGTTCCATCATTGCCGCAATGGCTGTGTTAAATGCATGACGACGTTCAATATCATCACTAACTTTCTGGATGGTTTCATGTGTTTTACGACGCAAGTCTTGCGCGGCAGCAGACAATGCAGTTTTGTCGATGTTTGATGCATTGTTACCTTTTTCAAGGAAGCCAGTGGCTAAACGCCATACCCGTTTCAGGAAGCGGTTTGCACCTTCAACACCTGCATCCGACCATTCAAGTGACTGATCTGGTGGGGCAGCAAACATCATGAATACACGAGCTGTATCTGCGCCGTACTGGTCAATAATCGCTTGCGGGTCGATACCGTTATTTTTTGACTTGGACATTTTTTCTTGTCCGCCGATAATCACTTCTTGACCATCCCCTGTATATTTTGCAGAAATGATACGGCCTTTCTCATCACGTTCGAGTTCGATATCAGCAGGATTAAACCAAGTTTTCTTACCATTTTCTGCTTCACGATAGAAAGTATCTGCAAGTACCATGCCTTGAGTTAACAAGTTGGTAAATGGCTCATTACCTTGTACAACACCTTCATCACGCATTAACTTGTGGAAGAAACGTGCATAAAGTAAGTGAAGAATCGCGTGTTCAACACCACCAATGTATTGATTGACTGGAAGCCAGTTTTGAGCAGCTTCAGGTTTAACCATACCGCCAGTAAAATCTGGAGATGCATAGCGTGCGTAGTACCAAGATGATTCTACGAATGTGTCCAATGTATCTGTTTCACGGCGTGCATCGCCACCACAGCAAGGACATTTGGTCTCGAAAAACTCAGGCATTTTATTAAGCGGGTTACCTGAGCCATCTGGAACAACATCAGTTGGTAATACAACCGGAAGTTGGTCTTCTGGAACTGTGACTTGACCACAAGTATCACAGTTAATCATTGGAATTGGACAACCCCAGTAACGTTGACGAGAAACACCCCAGTCACGTAAACGGAATTGAACTTTAGAATTTGCTAAGCCTTGTGGCTCTAATTTCGCAAGGAATGCATCAAATGCAGCCTGGAATTCTAAACCATCAAACTCGCCAGAGTTAACAAGTTTACCTTCTTTAGAACCGTACCATTCTTGCCATTCAGTTGCAGAATACTCTGCATCATCAGTGCCCTTGGCATCAATCACTTGCTTAATTGGCAAGTTGAACTTGTTAGCAAATTCAAAGTCACGTTCGTCATGTGCTGGTACAGCCATCACTGCGCCAGAACCGTAAGACATTAATACGTAGTTCGCAATCCAGACAGGAAGCTCTTCGCCAGTTACAGGGTGTTTTGCAAACAAACCTGTTGTCATACCTTTCTTCTCGGCTGTAGCCAAGTCAGCTTCTGCAACTGAACCCATGCGGCATTCTTCAATAAATGCAGCCAATTCAGGGTTATTTTCAGCAGCTTTAAGCGCAAGAGGGTGTTCTGCTGCAACCGCCACGTATGTCACGCCCATAAGCGTGTCAGCACGTGTTGTATAAACAGTTAGGCCGTCAGCATAAATTTCGGTATTGGCAGATGGGAAAGTAATTTCCATACCTGTAGAACGACCGATCCAGTTACGTTGCATGGTCAACACTTGTTGAGGCCAGCCGTCTTTGAGCGTGTCCAGATCGTCTAGTAATTCTTGTGCATAATCCGTAATTCGGAAGTAGTACATTGGAATATCGCGTTTTTCAACCAATGCACCAGAACGCCAGCCGCGGCCATTTTCTACCTGTTCATTGGCCAAAACTGTTTGGTCAACCGGATCCCAGTTTACTGTTGAAAGCTTACGGTAGATCAAACCTTTTTTATAAAGCTGAACGAACAACCATTGTTCCCAGTGATAGTACTCTGGTGTACACGTTGCAAATTCACGATCCCAGTCTACAGACAGGCCGAGTTTTTTTAATTGGTCTCGCATATAAGCGATATTTTCAAATGTCCATTTTGCTGGAGCAACTTTATGTGCAATTGCCGCGTTCTCAGCAGGTAGGCCAAACGCATCCCAACCCATAGGCTGAAGCACGGTTTCACCCTTCAGACGATAAAATCGGCTAATGACATCGCCAATCGTATAATTACGCACATGACCCATATGGAGTTTGCCACTTGGGTAAGGGAACATCGAAAGGATGTAACGGTGCTTACCTTCAACCGTATCGGCAACTTTAAATACTTTACGATTATCCCAGTCTTGTTGGACTTGAGGTTCAATCGCGCTCGCTTGATATTCAGGGTCAATGTGAGTAGTCATAAACGTCTAATGAACAGCAATAAAAATTTTGTGGAAAGCATAGCGCAAAATATACCTAAATGTGAATTTTGCAGATGCTTTCTTTATGAAAAGTTGTACTTTAATCAAAGATTGGCTTAACGAGGCTGCTGATTCACATTTTCTGAAGGAGTTGCCAGTGTTTGAGGGGCAGCAGCAGGAAGGACTGGAATAGCCTGCGTTTGTCCATTTTGCTGAGAATTACTGGATGGTACAGAATTAACTTGTGGCGTCTGCATATTCTGCGGCAATGCGACAGCTTGGCTATCTTGAGTATTAGGCTGGTTTGTATTGAGTGGGGCTGAATTATGCCAGCCATAAGTTTCCACTTTGCCTTTTTTCTTGGCTGTTTTGGGCGGTGGAGTGGTCGTATAGTGAGTTGTCCCTTTACGGTCTACCCATTTATAATATTGCTGTGCTAATAACGGTTGGCTAAGGCCTGCACCCATACTGATAATAATTAGATGTATCAAACTTTTACGCTTTAATGAACTCAATACCATGGCTTTCATCCTTATAAAAATCAGAGAAGGGTTTAGCGTTTCCAAGCAATAGATACTATTAAAATACACCTGTTTAAATAGGTAGTAATTATCAGTGACTAATCTGCCTCATTATATTTAATTTAGAAAGAAGAATATGGGTAATTTTTTATACAGAGAATTATACATATAACTTTTTATATTCAATTTTTTTAAGAGAGCTTAAACTTTTTTTTATAATTAAAATACTGATTCTATTTGTTAAAAAATATATTTATAATTTTTTTAAGAAAATAGTAGAAAAATTGTTCGAACTATTTATTGAGCAAAAAAAGCCAATCTTTCATCTTGACTTTACAGTCTGAAACAAGAAAAATGCTTGCTCAGGTTTTATATGCATCTGTTCGATCACCCTTCGAATAAATGACATGATACGCAATGGGCATTTCCTCTAGCCGAGGAGATGTACAAAACCGTAAAATATGTTTATCCCAGCATGTTTTAGATCACTGTGCCGCTCAAACAGCAGCCCGATCAGAATTTTTTCCTATTGCGGCAAAAACTATGAAATATGTGTGCTATAACAGTGCAGACAGTTAATGAATTAAGCACTTATCTATGCCTTCCATATGATAATGCAAATAAGATTAGGGTGAATCACGTTGGAACTTTTATCTGGTGGTGAAATGCTCGTTCGCGCACTCGCGGATGAAGGCGTTGAACATGTTTTTGGATATCCAGGCGGCGCAGTTTTACATATCTACGATGCGCTATTTCAACAAGACAAAGTCAAGCATTACCTCGTGCGCCATGAACAGGCTGCAGGTCATATGGCTGATGCTTATTCACGTGTTACCGGTAAAACTGGTGTAGTTCTGGTTACCTCAGGTCCAGGCGCAACCAATACTGTAACTCCAATTGCAACTGCTTATATGGATTCAATTCCAATGGTCATTCTGTCTGGCCAGGTTGCAAGCCATCTCATCGGTGAAGACGCATTTCAGGAAACAGATATGGTCGGTATTTCCCGTCCAATCGTAAAACACAGTTTCCAGGTCCGTCATGCCAGTGAAATTCCGGCAATTATTAAAAAAGCATTCTATATTGCAGCATCTGGACGTCCGGGTCCTGTTGTAGTTGATATTCCTAAAGATGCGACCAATCCGGCTGAAAAATTTGCCTACGAGTATCCGGAAAAAGTGAAGATGCGTTCTTATCAGCCGCCTTCACGTGGTCATGCAGGTCAGATCCGTAAAGCAATTGACGAACTGATCTCGGCTAAACGTCCAGTAATTTATACTGGCGGTGGCGTAGTACAGGGCAATGCTTCTCATCTGCTGACTGAACTGGCACATACTCTGGGTTATCCGGTAACTAATACCCTGATGGGACTGGGAGCATTCCCGGGTAATGACCCTCAGTTTATTGGTATGCTAGGTATGCACGGAACTTATGAAGCCAATATGGCGATGCATAATGCTGATGTAATTCTGGCGATTGGTGCGCGCTTTGATGATCGTGTTACCAATAATCCGGCAAAATTCTGCCCAAATTCTAAAGTTATTCATATTGATATTGACCCTGCGACCATTTCAAAAACGATTATGGCGCACATTCCAATTGTAGGCGCAGTAGAGCCGGTACTACAGGAAATGCTGGCCCAGTTGAAGCAGATGAATGTTTCCAAGCCGAATCCTGAAGCAATTGCTGACTGGTGGAGCCAGATCAATGAATGGCGCAAGGTACACGGCCTGAAATATCAAATGGCTAATGATGGTTCAATGAAACCGCAACAGGTAGTAGAAACCCTGTGCAAATTGACCAATGGAGATGCCATTATTACTTCTGATGTAGGGCAGCACCAGATGTTTGCTGCACTTTATTATAAGTACAAGCGGCCACGTCAATGGATCAACTCTGGTGGTCTGGGTACCATGGGCGTAGGTTTACCATATGCCATGGCTGCCAAACTGGCCTGTCCAGAACAGCAGGTGGTTTGTATTACTGGTGAAGCTTCTATCCAGATGTGTATTCAGGAATTATCAACCTGTAAACAGTATGGCCTGAATGTCAAAATTCTCTGCCTGAATAACCGTGCACTTGGTATGGTAAAACAGTGGCAGGATATGAATTATGAAGGTCGTCATTCTAGTTCTTATGTCGAGTCCTTACCTGATTTTCCAAAACTGATGGAAGCGTATGGTCATGTTGGAATCCAAATTGATCATGCAGATGAACTGGAGTCTAAACTAGCCGAAGCGATGGCGATCAATGACAAGTGTGTCTTCATCAATGTCATGGTAGATCGTACTGAGCATGTATATCCTATGCTGATTGCAGGTCAGTCTATGCAAGATATGTGGTTGACAAAAGGAGAGCGCACGAAATGAGACATATTATCTCTGTACTCGTAGAGAACGAAGCCGGCGCGCTTTCCCGTCTGGTCGGTTTGTTCAGTCAGCGTGGCTACAATATTGAAACCCTTAACGTGGCACCAACTGAAGACCCAACCTTGTCACGTTTGACCTTAACAACTTATGGTGATGACCATAAGATCGAACAGATTACCAAGCAGTTGAATAAGCTGGTTGAAGTAGTAAAAGTGGTCGACCTGTCTGAAGGTGCTCATATTGAACGTGAGCTGATGCTGATTAAAGTCAAAGCATTAGGTGCAGCGCGAGCCGAGATCAAGCGTACCGCAGACATCTTCCGGGCCCAGGTAGTGGATGTAACCCCGACCACCTATACCATCCAGATTGCAGGGACAACAGAAAAAATAGATGGTTTTATTGATGCACTTGCAGAGAATACCATTCTTGAAGTGGTTCGCTCTGGTGTATCAGGCATCGCGCGTGGCGAAAAAGTTTTAACCATCTAACTAAATTTAAAAAGCATTATAGTGGAGATAACAAATGCAAATTTTTTATGATAAAGACTGTGATTTATCAATCATCCAGAGCAAAAAAGTAGCGATTATTGGTTACGGTTCACAAGGCCACGCACATGCACTGAACCTGAAAGATTCTGGAGTAGACGTTACGGTTGGCCTGCGTGCAGGTTCTACCTCTTGGAAAAAAGCAGAAAATGCTGGCCTTAAAGTTTCAGAAGTTCCTGAAGCAGTCAAACAGGCTGATTTGGTTATGATCCTCACTCCAGATGAATTCCAGTCACAACTTTATCGTGATGTTATTGAACCAAATATTAAAGAGGGTGCAACACTTGCATTTGCCCACGGGTTCTCTGTTCTTTATAACCAGGTTGTTCCGCGTAAAGATCTTGATGTCATCATGATTGCACCGAAAGCACCAGGCCATACCGTACGTTCAGAATTCCAGCGTGGTTCAGGCGTTCCTGATCTGATTGCGATCCATCAGGATGCTTCAGGTAATGCACGTAATGTTGCGCTGTCTTATGCTTCGGGTGTAGGTGGTGGCCGTACTGGTATCATTGAAACTTCTTTCCGCGAAGAAACTGAAACTGACCTGTTTGGTGAGCAAGCTGTACTTTGTGGCGGAGCGGTTGAACTGGTTAAAATGGGATACGAAACGCTGGTTGAAGCAGGGTATGCACCAGAAATGGCTTACTTTGAATGTCTGCATGAACTTAAACTGATCGTAGATTTGATGTTTGAGGGTGGTATTGCAGATATGAACTATTCAGTATCAAATAATGCTGAGTATGGTGAATATGTGACTGGTACTGAGGTTATTAATGAACAATCTCGTGAAGCAATGCGTAATGCATTAAAACGTATTCAGTCAGGTGAATATGCGAAGATGTTTATTCAGGAAGGTGCCTTAAACTATCCGTCCATGACCGCACGTCGCCGTCAAAATGCTGCTCATGGTATTGAAGTAACAGGCAATAAACTTCGTGCAATGATGCCGTGGATTCAAGCTAACAAGATTGTTGATAAAGAAAAAAACTAAGTTTCTGTCTTTATTTATAAAAACCCTGCATTATGTAGGGTTTTTATTTTATGAGTGAAAAAATCAGAATATCTATTTAGTGATTATTAAATATTCTGTTTTTAATTTTTTATTAAGTACTCTTTCTTAAATTCTACTTCATGATAAAAATCTTGATGCTTAAAATTGTTAAATAATGATCTGTTTTAATTGTTCTCAAGATTTATAAACTACCAAATTTAAAAATAACTTCAGGCCAAGTTAAGGAAAAAATTTACCGGATTCCAGAATACATATTTCATATTGGATGTATGGCTATTATGAGTTTTAAAATGATGAGCTAAAAAGGACTGGAAAATAAATCATCTATTATTTCGTGCTGTTTTTCTGGTCATTTATTTTTATTTTAACGTTCTATAGAATTTTCCAGATAAAAGGTAATTTTTAAAGCATTATTTAAGAAATTATTTAATTGATAATGAAAATAAAAAGAATTAACCTAAATGCAGGAATAAATAATCTTACCAATTCTTTACGCTACACATAACAGGTATGCTTTAAGGTACTTAACTTGCAAGAAGAATAATTATCATTTTGTTTTGGATTGTTTATGGTTCATATGCATTATAACAGCATACTGGTGTTAGGCTCGGTCTTGGTGGCCGTAGCCGTCTGTTATATTGCAATCTCGCTACGTGAACTTTTAATTCAAAATACTTTTCCTAAGTATCATAATGTAGTTCTTGCCGGGAGCGGTTTGTTTTTAGGCCTGGCGATCTGTTCAATGCACTTTGCCGGGCTTCTCGCTGTGCATCTTTCCCAAGAGTCAGTATTTGACCCTGCCTTAACCATCGTTTCATATTTAGTTGCTTCCGCTGCTTCTATCTTTGCACTCTGGTTAACTTCTCGTGAATTTCTGTCCCTACCACGTTTGGTACTTGCTGCAGTAGTGATGGGACTTGGAATCTCTGGTATGCATTATACCGGGATGATGGGTCTCATCCTGCATGGCTATATGATCTATTACCAGCTTTTGCTGGTAATTCTTTCAGTATTGGTGGGAATACTGGGAACAGGATTATCATTCTGGTTGGCTTTTAAATATCAGCATGCCACTAAATATCGGTTCTGGATTAAACTGGGCGTAGCACTGGTATTTGCACTCAGTATTTCCAGTGTTCATTATATTGCCATGGCTGGTGTCGTTTTCTATACCGGTGGACAGATTGAAGTTCTGGAACATTACCAGGCAGGACGTACACTCTTATTATTTACTATTGTTTTTATTACCTGTCTGGTACTCATGACAGCATTTCTGGTAGCGATTCTGGAAGAGCGTCTGGAAGAGCGTAACCGGCGCCTTATGGAAATTAATAAAGAACTGGCCAATCTGGCTGTTCAGGACAATTTGACCCGGCTTCCTAACCGCCTTTTTCTGCTAGATTATGCCCAATGTTTATTTATTGAGCATAAAATAAATAAAAAGAGTTTTGCCTTTTTATATATTGATCTGGACCGTTTCAAGGCAGTAAATGATGCTTTCGGCCATCAGGTAGGTGACCAGTTATTGATTCAGGTAGCCGCTCGTATTCATCAAAATCTTGGCCCTGAAGCTAAACTGTTACGTGTAGGGGGAGATGAATTTCTCCTGATCATTGAAAATACTGGGCGTAAACGTGCCATTTATTATGCTGAAAAAGTTTTAAGCCTGATTCAGGCAAGCTATCTGATCGCGGGCAAGGAAATCAATATTTCGTGCAGTATCGGTATTGCGATTTATCCAGAGCATGGTACTAATTTGCAGGATCAGTTGATCAATGCAGATGCTGCTATGCTGGCTTCGAAAGAACAGGGTCGCAATACCTATGCTGTCTTTAGTTATTCTGTGCATCAGTATGAAGCTCAAAGTCAGTCTAAACTGATTAATGATATGTATAAAGCTGTAGAAGAGCGGCAATTTATCCTGTTTTATCAACCCAAATTTTCAGCTAAAACCTATGAAGTTTGTGGGGTAGAAGCTTTAATTCGTTGGAAGCATCCTACCTTGGGCCTGCTTAGCCCTAATATGTTTATAGAAGGGGCTGAAAAAACCGGTCTGATTATTCCGATGGGATATTGGGCGCTTGAGGAAGCTTGCAAACAGATCCAGTATTGGGAACAAAATGGAATCAGCCTCTGTCCGGTTGCTGTTAATCTCTCTGCAATCCAGTTCGAGCATCAGAAGCTGTTTGATACCTTGGAAAACCTCTTGGAAAAGTACAGGATCCAGCCAAATAACCTGATTATTGAAATTACTGAATCTACTGCCATGCATCATATTGAACTGAGTATTCGTAGTTTTGAGCGACTCAGAAAAATGGGAATTCGTCTTGCGATTGATGATTTTGGTACCGGACATTCAAGTCTGCTGTATTTAAAAGATTTACCTGTAGATGAATTGAAGATTGACCGGGGTTTTATTGTCGGGTTAAAGCCGGGGAATAAAGAAGAAATTATTCTAGAAAGTATTATTCAGTTAGCGACAAAACTTGGCTTGATTGTCACTGCCGAAGGTGTGGAGACACCACTGCAGGCGGAAATTCTGACACGTTTAGGTTGTCAGCAATTACAAGGTTATCTATTAGGTGCGCCTGTTGAGGTTGAGCGCTTAAAAGTTTATAAACAAAGCGTTCAACTCTAAAAGATAAAAACTCTCAAAAATAAAACTGCCATACAACTACCGATTTAAAAGCAGTCTTGATCTGCTACAATTGCGCCAATTTCAAATTTTTCTCTCACATGCTTTCAGAACATCACGTTGATGTTTTAGACAGGATGTGTACAAATGCAGATTTTTATCAATGTTTAAAGATGAATTAATCAGTCAGGTAAAGGCGCGCAGGACTTTTGCCATCATTTCCCACCCAAATATTTGATATCTATTCAAGCCCATTCAACCTATTTCAAATATAATAATAAAAGCATTGTAAGTGCTGTAAAAATATAAAAATATTGATATTCTTTATCTGGTATATCTTTCAACCCCATTCAATAGATTTCAAGTCTAGTCAGTATGTTTGTGTACATATGTGTGTACACATTTTCTAGAATTTTCTATTTGAAAAAAATATGTACACAGGTGGAGTAAAATGCCTTTAACAGATACGTGGCTTAAGAAGAATCTAGATCGTGAACGTTCAGCTATACATACAGAGTCTGATCAAGATGGATTGAGCGTTCGTGTATCGCAAAAAGGAAAACTCACTTTTCAGATGCGTTTTCGATATAACGATAAGCAAGCTCGTTTAGACTTGGGAACTTATCCAAATATGAGCCTTAAAGAGGCTCGTATTGAATTGCAGAAAATGAAAGCAATTTTAGAAAAGGGACATGACCCCCGTATTCATAAAAAAGTAGAGCTTCACAAGATCACAGAGGCTATAACTTTTGAAGCGTTATTTCGTGAGTGGCATGCGAAATATAGTATTCCTAATAAAAAGAATGCAGATCAATATTTAAGATCATTTGAACTTTATGTTTTCCCAAAGTTAGGTAGCATACCTGCTGAGCAAATCACATTACATATGTGGTTAGATTTACTAGAAGAGCAATTTAAACAGTCGCCATCGATAACTGATCGCATTCTTACGAATACAAAGCAGTGTTTGGATTGGGGGATTAATCGAAAATTAATTGAGCAAAATCCCATAAGACATATCACTGGAAAGCGTGACTTGAATATTAAGAAAAATAAAACTGTTCGAGTATTACAAGATGATGAGTTGTCTTTAATTTTTAAGATTTGTGATGAGTCTAGAACATCATTAAGGAATGTTTTATTTCTCAAGTTATGTTTGTTTTATGGTAATCGATATAGTGAGTTGAGGCTTGCACGGAAATCAGATTTCGATTTTAGTAAAAATACATGGACAGTACCGTATGAAAATCATAAGACAGGAGAAAGTAAAGGGGACATTGTTCGACCTATTATTGATGAGATCAAACCGTGGCTTCAGTCTGCAATGGATTTGAGTAATTCTGAATACATTTTCCCACATGAAAATGGCAAAGAGCCAATGGGGCGTAGTGGGCCAACAGATACCCCTTATAACTTCATGCAGTTTGCAAGGAAGAATTATAAAATTGAAATGGATCATTGGTCTATGCATGATTTACGGCGTACAGCAAGGACAAATTTCAGTGCGTTTACAAGTAGGGATGTTGCGGAACTGATGGTTGGTCATGTGATGCCTGGGGAACAGGGGACATATGACTATTATGATTATCAAAAAGAGATGTCGAAGGCTTATAAAAAATGGTGGAAAAAATTAAGTAATCTGTCTAGCTAGACAGATTACTCATTTGGTTGTTATTGAAATATTTGATTAGCCATTCGTTAAACGTTTCTTCATCCCAAAGGCTAGTAGAGCCAGCGCATTTCTTAATAGGTTGAGGCATTGGTTGCTCGAACATTTTTTGATTAGGTTGTTGGTAACGCCATAAAGTCGATGCAGAGCAATTTTTGAGTTTGTGGCGAATTTCTTTAGATGTTAAGTAGCCCATATCTTTGATCCTTTTGTGATTATCGCAATTAGATAAAAGAACTAATTTTTTAACCTTAAATATTGGCTGGAGATCAACCTATAATGTTAAAACTATTAGATCAGTTCATTGATGGGGTAACTATAAAATTTAAAAAATTGTAAAAGTAGATTGGTACTAGCTTTTAAAAATATAGTAGTATTATGCTATGTAATTGTCTGTATTTTAATGAATTATGATTGATAAAAAATTATCAAGGTTAGAGCAGCTTGAGCAGGATATATGGTTAAACTTTTGTTACTACTATCAGTGTGAATTGAATAATGAATTAATAGAAACGGAGAATCAATCATATATTGATCAAAAAGAAAAAATCATAAAAAGAATGCAGCAGAATGATTTTCCATTGAGTGAGCAGTCAGCTTTTCATTTAGAAATGATGGGGGATGTGGTTTCAATCCCTTTCAAGCCATTCCAGATTGCACAGCTTTTAATGCAGATAAATACATTAAGACCTGAGGTGAATAACTTGCCTGCCAAAATTTTCCAAAGGCAATATTCAGATATTTTAATTGCTTATGTGCAAATGCTTGGTGGGGTGGAGTTTATTCAGAACCGTACACTTGCCAAAAGTGCAAAGGCAATCATTGCAGTCAAAGCTCGTTACGACAAGCATTTATATCCAAGACGGGAAATTTTATATCGCACTTTAAGAGAGCAGATGGTGCGTCGTGGCAAATGGGATAATTTGAATCAAGCAGTTAATTTTGTGCTTGATGATCTAGTCAAAGCTTTTGAGGTTTACGATATTGAATGGCTTCAGTCTGAACTTGTGCTTAAGCAAAAAATGCTCAGTGAATTAGAGCAGGAGAGTAAGCGGTTGTACGCTAAAGCTCAGTCTGATGGCCTGCGAAGAAAGCCAGCATCAATTGCGAAAAAAATAGAAAAATTACAGCTGCAACTTAACAATCTTAAACAGATATTGAAGGCAAAATATCCCTCTAAAGAGATGGAGGAGTTTGGGTATAAGATGCCTTACAGTGGTGGATACATTGCTGAAACAATCATCCATGAGTTAAGAAATCAGCCTGAAATATTAAAGGAAATTTTATTTAATAAAGATTAGACCTCTTGCGAAAGTATCGTTTACCTAATTTTTGAACTGGCTAAAACCTTATTAAATGTAGCTTTAGGCTATTTAAATTTTGACTAACGCAAGAAGTCTATTAAATATGTTTTTTATATAATATGCAGATTCAAATAATGGTCAATTAAGCTTTATATAATTCAGTGGTTGGAGTCACATTTTCTGTAAATAAATTTGGGTGATACGTATTCAGTTTCGTAATAAAAATAGTTGTATTTAAAAAGTATTTCTCCGAAGATTGCTTTCCATGTCTTTTCATTTATGCCGTCTGCGCCTTGAAGATCCATTGGGTAGTTGAATTCCTCAGTACTTAACGAAATATTGGAAGTTGGTGCAACAATCATATAATTGCCATTTCGTAATTGAATGCAATCTTTCATAGAAAGCTTTTCATATTCAAGATCTGTCGCACAATATACGTTTAAAACATAATTGTTTGATAAATTACGTTGTACGCAAAAAAATAAAGCTAAAATTTCAGATTGATGATTTTCATGAAATTGTTCAATCATATTTGAAATTTGTTTTGCAAGTTCTCGTTCCAAAAATGCTTTATCATGCAACTCACATTTCTCCATATTAAATGTATAGATAAAGTGATTAAGATTAAATCGTTGTTGAGTTTTAAACAGCTTTTTCATTACAGGTACATTGGCTGTACGTATTTCTTTGATTAATGCAATACGATTATCACGATCAGCGATTGCACTTTTACTGGTTGAATGATTTTTCAATTCATATACGAATGCATCTACAACTGATTTTATCTGCTCAACATAATGTTCATTGTGTAATAGCGTTGGATTAATAGGTCCATCTGAAACGTAACCCAAGTTTGTATATGCCTGATTTATAGCCTTGACACTCTGACTGATGTTGAAAGCAGTATGTTGTAATAACGGAGTACTGATGGGGTGAATAGATTGCAAATAATAAAAAGCATGATCCGTATGTGGGCTATTACTAACATAGTATTGGATAACGGTTTGAGCATTTTTTTTGGTCTTTCTTTTGAAAGGCTGGTAGTTGGGATTGGTTATGATTTCTGAAACTTTTTGCATGATGGATAGGTTCAACTCACCCATACAAAAATAAGGTAGATTGGTGCTTTCTGTAGTATTCGTAGGTTGCATTAGCATGTTCATAATGGTCTCGTTTTTTTAAATATGGGTATTGTGCTCTCTAAGGTTGAAGAGCATCTGTGGGATGTTTTGAATTAGACTAATATTGATCCTGCGGTGATCTGACGAGGCCTTCCTGCTTTGCTTTTTTCAAGCTTGCGAGTGCTATAGCCAAAAGTACGATGGTTCTTAAGCGTTTTCTCAATGATGAATTGGTCAACTTTGGTTATGTAATCCACGACCATATACAGTGCGTTGATTTTTTCTTGGTCATCATGAATAAGTGTGCCAATTGCGAGTTTTCTGTAAGAACTCTTGTTGTGGTTACAACTATGGTAAGTACCCTTATTTAGAGTAATGTCATTCCATAATTTAGCGAGTTGATCTATAAAAAAAGTCTCTTTTTTATGGATATTGCCATCCATGAAAAAGATAAAATGATAGTGATAGCCTTTTTTTATTCCGTATTCTAATTTCCAAATATAGCCGACAATGGCAGGTACATTGTCATTTAGTGTATGGAGTTTTTTTAAGAAAATGCTCATGTAGGTTTTCATTAGTTCAAGTGTGATGTTAAATTTTCGATCAATTGAAAAATCAATCCTGAGTACTAGTAATTTACTGAATTTACTAATTAATT
Organism: Acinetobacter sp. UNC436CL71CviS28; assembly: GCF_000620525.1. Classification (NCBI taxonomy): domain Bacteria; kingdom Pseudomonadati; phylum Pseudomonadota; class Gammaproteobacteria; order Moraxellales; family Moraxellaceae; genus Acinetobacter; species Acinetobacter sp. UNC436CL71CviS28. Next base: position 2,435 of record NZ_JIBB01000002.1, on the reverse strand, counting down.
TATTGATAAGCCGTTTGGCTTTCTTGTTCTGATTTAGGCTTTTTTCTTTGCGTAGTTGCACTGCTTTTTTATAGTCTGCATCAGTCGATAATGCCTCAAAGAGATGTTGGTAGAACTCGTTTAAAATTTGAGCCTTGAGCTTGTAATGAGCTGTACTGATCGCTATTGGTTCGTTGTGAGCAAGTTGCCAAAAGTTTGTAGAAGTATCATTTACAATATGTGAAGGCAGGTATTCCACGCAGATCTTACGAAATAGATCTGTCTCAGCACTTGTGTACGTGACATCATATATAAATCTTGGGTCAATTCTTTTAAACGTATTATGTATTGCCGAATGATCTATTAGATAAGATTGTTTTCTTTTTGGATGAGATCTATATACATCGTTATTTCCATACGTTGACATCTTTTTAATGAGTTGAATGATAGTATTTTTGTGTATTGCTTCATCATCATCAATAATTACAATATTCTCTTCATCTATTTCACATATAGAATACTTTTCATAATAATCATCATGATAGTCATTTAGATCTGTGTTCATATAATTCTCTTTTAGGTAAATTTTAAGTAAGCGAATCCCTACCAAGGCATTGGTAGCCTTGGTATGAGTCGTGATAAGTTTGATATAGGTTTTAGAAGAGTTGTACGATGAATAATGAATCTAATTAATGTAATATTTATCAATAGGATATATTGATTATTAGTACTTATTAATTAAATATAAAATCCTAAATTATTGAAAAATATGACAACGATGATTTCAATAATCCATTTCATCTTTTCCTCAGTAATATCGATTTTCATAATCGAAAGTCGATTTGGAAAGTTAGCAGGTAAAACGTTGCTCAGCTTTAAGCTCAAGCCATTGAATGAGTTCATGCTCAAACCAACCTACAGCGTTCAAACTAAGCTTGATAGGTTTTGGAAACGTTGGATCATAACGTTTCGATTTTTCATTTATCTTTTCATATATGACAGAACGACTTACACCTGTAATTTCAATGACCTTTTTTAGTCGATGGATTGTAGGTGGTTGTAATGTATTAGATTGCATAAGATTTGACTCCGTGATTGAATAAGCCAAAATTAACAACGTATCTTTGGAAAAAAAACAGCGAATGTAATTCCAAACGGGGAAGTATGAAAAAAAATTCAATAGAATTTCTTAAAACGGCATGTTTCATTCGTACCAAACAATTCATTGATCAGGAATTTGAGCGTTATGCATTCATGCATCGCTATCAGAAACAGTTAAATGACTTGAATGAATTAAATCAATTAATCGTAGAGAGAATGTCTCAAAAGATCGGTGCGGTTGGTAATTTTTTACCACATCATTCTGAAAGGAAAATTGAATCAGAAAAGTTTGTTGAAAATGAATTGAATCAAGAGACTCTAGAAAAAAAATTAGAAGAATCTAGTTTATATAATGATTTTCTAGCACAACATCCTGAAATGAAGTTTGTTGCAAATTTTATGAAATTTGATTCCAAAAAGTTTTTTGAGTTAGAGTTATTGGCTGTATTTTGGGGGGATACTCAATATGGATCTGATTTTAAATCACCCATTTTAGATTTTTTTCAGATTATTTCGAATCAAGAATTTAGAGACAGAGCCTTTCAAACTTTGAACTTTATTAGAGGTGATAAAGAATATAATCAATTATTTGAGAGCGCATTCTCACTTACAGATATTTATGATTTAGCTGCTTTAAGTTTTAGAATGCAATTTGATCCGCTCAAATTCTTAATGCCACTGTGTTTAGAGTTTCATACAACTTTTTCCCGATTACCTTTTCAGCATGAGTCACTAATTCATTATCATTCATTGATTAATTTTTTGACACCGTTGGATACATTGAGAAAAGATCAGAATAAAGTATGGGCACAACCAAAAAATAAATTAGCACAGCGTATTTTAAATGGTGAAGAAATTGATGAGAATACAGCCACTATTCCAGAAATAAAATTAACGTTTCAAGTTGCACTAGATAAAGGGCTCTCATTCTATGATGCAATGTATTTCTCTTTGCTTGATGTGCACAGTATTTTGGGGCGACAGCTTAGTGAAGGTAATTTAGAGCATATTCCATTCCAATTAGATGTACTAGCTCAAACCTGATCTGACAGTTACCCATTTTTTATTGTGCCTGTCAGGTTAAATTTGAGCTAAATTCTTCTCAGCCCAAATCCGTTTTCCATCAAGTAAAGTTTCAAGTGGTGTACGACCACAGCACATTTTTCCTTGATGAGTCCGTTCAGTATTATAGAATTTCAGCCAATCGTCTAGATCAACTTGTAATTCTTCCAATGAGCTATAAAGCTTCTTCCTAAACGTAATTTGATAGAACTCCTGCAAAATCGTCTTATGGAAACGCTCACAGATACCATTTGTTTGCGGCGAAGCTGCTTTTGTCTTCGTGTGATCAATAT